>JAKEEX010000861.1 GCA_022616315.1 Myxococcaceae bacterium | reverse complement strand
CTCGCGCGACACCACGTTGTTCGCCTCCCCGGCGGTGAGCGAGGCGGGAAGGGCGCGGCGCATGGCGAAGCCGAGCGTGCCCACCGCCTTCACCGGCCCGAAGGTGGCCGCTGCGCGCAGGTCGCTCGCCATCTGCACCGGGAAGACGGACGTGCTCTCACCGGTGCGCGTGGCGATGGCGCCGCCGCGGAAGGAGAAGGCCATGTTGAGCCACTCCGGCGGAGTCACCGCACCGAAGAGGAAGCCCGTGGACTTGCTCACCTCGCCCTTCTCGGCGGCGGCCTGCCCGCCCGCGGCCACCAGCAGCTCTGACTGGGCGCGCCCGTACTCTGTGACGAGGCCTCCGCCGGACGGGTCCACGTGACAGGAGCCGCAAGCAGCGTAGTGGTGGCGAATCATCCACGGGTAGGCCTGCGCCCCGGTGGGCAGCACCAGGGTGAGGAGCAGCGCCAGTCCGCCCAGCGTGGGCAGCCAGGAGCGGGCCCTTGCGCGCAGGGGAGCCCGCGGGAGGGAGACGAGGAGGTGCATGGCGCCCTTCACATGTCAGGGAGTGGAGGAGGGGAGCGCGTCCCAGGTGAGCTCGGTGCTGAGGCCCACGCGTCCGACACGGGCGAAAGCGGCGCTGCCCACCGTCCGGGCGGCGTCGGTGCGGGCGCCCTGCGCGTCGAGCCACAGGCTCCAGCCGAAGGGGCCCACCGTCCCCATCCGCCGGCCCAGCGCCAGGCTCACCGCGCCGCTCTTCACCTCCAGGGGGCGGCGCTGCGCGTCGGTGGCCCGCAGCGGGAGCCACAGCTCGCCTGCGGCCTCCAGCTGCAGGGCCCACCACGGCAGCGCCAGGCGCGCGCGCGGGGCCACCACCACCGCGTGCTGCAAGCCGGTGGGCGCGAGGCCGCCCGTGGGCATGCCGAAGGGCAGCTGCGCGAAGCCGTACCCCACGCGCGCCAGAAGCTTCAGCGGGCCCACGTCTCCCCGCGCCGCCAGCGCGAGGGTGCCGCGAAGCAGGCTGTGGAGGTGGGCCTCGCCTGCCCCGCCCGTTGGCAGGAGGCGCACCACCTCGCGCTCCAGCTCCACGGCGCCGCCGAGCGGCCCGTTGCCGAAGAGGTGCGCGGAGAGGCCCAGGTTGTCCGCCGTCCAGCCGCGGTAGGGGTGCGCCTCTCCGCCCTCCACCTGGAGGGCCTGGTGCGAGGCCACACCGGCGCGCAGTCGCACCGCGCCGCGCTCGACGGCTGCGTCCTGAGCGGAGGCGGGGGAGGTGAGGAGCAGGAGGGAGAGTGCCAGCAGGCCCGAGGGCCAGGCGAGGGGAGGCGGACGCATGGGGGCCGCTAGTGCAAGTGCCTTGCCCACTCCGAGGTGGAGGGCGCGCCCTGGGAGCAGGGCGCACGAGGTGTCCACTCCGGTGCGCAGCGGTGCCCAGTGGAGTGAGCAGGCCAGCGAGCCTCCGCCCCAGGGGCTCTCCTCACGCGCGTGTGTGGCCGTGTAGGGTGCGCCGCCCTATGAGCCGACGTGCACAGCCCTTCCTCTCCGCGCGCAGGGCCGCGCCCCTCGCGCTCCTCCTCCTGGGGCTCGCCGCCCCGGCCCTCGCCAGCGAGGCCCCTTCGCCGGGGCCCCACCTCGTGCAGGCCAAGGTGCTGTTCCAGGGGCTGGAGTACGAGAGGTGCCTGGCCCTCCTCGCGGACGCACCCGCGGCGCATGCTGCGGAGGCGGCGCTCTATCGGGGCCTGTGCTTGCACGGGTTGGGCCGCGAGCAGGCGGCGGCGGAGGCCTTCCGCCACGCGTACGCGCTGGATGCGCGGCTCGTCCCTCCCTCCTTCTGCAGCCCCAAGGTGAAGGCGTTCTTCGCGGAGGCGGTGGGCGTGTCGCTCGAGGCGCTGGAGGCCTCGGCGTCGCAGGAGAGCGTCGAGGCGCAGGGGCCCCATGCGGGCGCGCCGGTGAAGCCCGTCCTCGTGCCCATGCCCGTGCCGTCTCCGCTCGTCGCCCGCGGGGCGGTGGAGGCGCAGGTGGCCCGGCTGCCCGTGGCGCCGCTGGTGATGGCGGGGGTGTCCGTGGCTGCCCTGGGAGCGGGCGTCTTCTTCGGCGCGCGCAGCAGCGACGCCGCGCAGCGCAGCCGGGACGCCGCCTTCGAGTCCTCCTGGGCCCGCTACCGCGAGGCGGCCGTGCGCGATGCCCGGGTGGCCAACGCGGGCTTCGCGATGGCGGCAGGCTCGGCGGTGGCCGCCGGCGTCAGCTACCTGCTGCTCCGCCCGAAGTCGTCCCCACCGCACCCGGCTGTGCCCGCGGCACGGTGATTGCTCATTGCCCCCGGTGCCCCGGTGCCGCGCCCGCTTGCGCGGCGGCCGGGCGTGCCTGCTCGTCCCACCCGTCTGGAGCGTTCATGTCTCGTCTTCCCTCCCTCGCCGCCCTCCTGCTCGCGCTCGCGGGGTGCGCCCCGCTCGACGCCACGGGACGCCGGTGTACGGACGCGACCCAGTGCCCCATCGGCATGGCGTGCGTGGCGGAGGCCCCCGGGGAGGCGGGCGTGTGCGGCTTCAGCACGGGGACGCTGGATGGGGCGCCGGGGGAGGGGCCGGGCAGCGTGCCTGGCACCGGCACGGACGGCCAGACGCCGGGCACTCCGCCGCCCCCCGTCATCGCGCCCCCGCCTGGCAGCAGCGCGCCCACGTACTGCATGGAGGTGAAGCCCATCCTGGACCGCAGCTGCGGCGGCTGCCACGGGAGCTCGCCCTCGGGCGGCGCGCCCTCCACCTTCCGGCTCGACAGCTATGCGGACGCGGGCGGCGTGCAGGGTGCGGCCGCCAAGGCGCTGCGCATCAAGGCGCGCGCGGCGGTGCAGCAGACCATGCCCCCGGCGGGTGCGCCGGCCCCGACGCAGGAGGAGCGCGGGCTGCTCGCGGCGTGGGTGGACGCGGGTGCCCCCGAGTGCGGCGACGTCGTGGTGCCGCCCGGTGGTGGCACGACGCCGCCTCCCGCACCCCAGGTGCCGGAGGTGGTGCGCTTCGGCGAGCACGTGCAGCCCATCCTCTCCACCTTCTGTGTCTCCTGCCACAGCGGCGGGGACCCGGTCGGGAAGCTGTCGCTCGAGCCCGGCCGCGCCTACTCGCAGCTGCTGGCCGAGTCCGACTGCGACAGCCACACCCGGCGCGTGGTGCCGGGGAACCTGGAGGACAGCCTGCTGTGGAGCGTGCTCCAGGGGCACCGCACCGTGTGCGAGGACAAAGCGCCCCCCATGCCCCTCGACACGCCCGGGCTGAAGAGCGTGTCCGAGACGGACTTCCTCATCATCGAGAAGTGGATTGCGCAGGGGGCGAGGAACGACTGAGTTTTCCTGGCGCTGGTGCCGTCGTGCGGCTTCGTGTCACCGCGAGAGCGGAGTAGAAGGGGCGGCGCATCCCGACTGCCCACTTCGCAAGGAGACACCGAATGGACCGCCGCACCCTCTCCGCGCTGTTGCTTCTCGGCGCCGGCTGCGCCACCACGCCCAAGGAGCCCGAGGAGCCGAAGGCTCCCACCCAGGTGCTCATCACCAACCGCTTCGCACTGGACGTGGCCACCTGCCAGCCGCCCACCTCCGCCGTCCCGGTGTCCAGCAACGACACGGTGGCGGGCGCGCAATACTACGCGTACCCCTCCATCAACGAGTGCCTGGCCGACCCACGCCACCGTGGCCCGGAGCAGGAGAGCACGGTGGTGCTGACCACGAGCGTCACCGCGAAGGGGGCGGAGCACAAGGCGACCGGCACCAACGTCACACCGGAGGGCGTGCGGTGCGTGGAGGAGGCCGCCGTGCGCATGGTGAGGCTACCGCCGCTGGCGAAGGGCGCGCGCCCGGTGAAGGGAGAGATGCAGCTCTCCCATCGCAAGGGCATCACCAACAACCCGTTCGTCGTCTTCGGCGTGAACGAGCCGTCGGACATCGTGGGCACCATCCGCCTCGCCTCGGCCACCATGTGCGAGTGCTACGCCGGCTTCACCGACAAGGCCCCGCCCGCGGTGCGCGCCTGGGTGCGCCTGCCCCGGGGGACCCAGAGCATCAGCGAGGTGCGCTG
>JAKEEX010000860.1 GCA_022616315.1 Myxococcaceae bacterium | reverse complement strand
TGAAGCTCGGGGGAGAGGCGCTCGGCAACCTGGTGCTGGTCTGGCGTGACAGCCGCCGGGAGGTCGACCGTGACGAGGAGCTGGCCATCGAGCAGGCCGCCCTGGTGACCGCCGAGGCTGTCTCCCGGCTCGTCGCACCTCCGCAGAGCCGGACCGCGCGAGCCACGGGGCTGGGTCGGTGGGCGTCCGGTTCCGAGGCATGGAGCAGGAGGAGTCCCGAGTGATGCGAACGTGGAACACGAGATTGCTTGCCATGGCGCTGGTGCTGCTGGCGGCCTGCGCCCACCGCGGGACGAAGGTGCCTGCGGAGGCGGCGGAGGCGCCGTACCGCATCGGCCCCGAGGACGTGCTGGACGTGGCGGTGTGGCGAGATGCGGATCTCTCGCGCACGGTGCCGGTGCGACCGGACGGCTTCATCAGCCTTCCGCTGGTCGGGGACGTGAAAGCAGAGGGCAAGACGCCGCAGGAACTCGCGGCGGAGCTGGGCGAGAGGCTCGGCGCCCTCGTCCAGGCGCCGCGGGTGACGGTCGTGGTGCGCGAGGTGAACTCCGCGCGCATCTACGTCACCGGCGAGGTGACGCGGCCCGGGACCTACCCGCTGCGAGGCCGCATGTCGCTCGTGCAGGCCATCGCGCTCGCGGGCGGCTTCTCGGACTTCGCGGACCGCGAGGGCATCCGCATCATCCGCCAGGGTGAGGCGGAGGCCATCCCCGTCAGCTACAGCGACCTGGTGGGGGACGACGCCGGCAAGCGGCTCCTGCTCCTGCGTCCCGGCGACACGGTGGTGGTGCCCTGAGGGTGTCGTGAGGCGCTGGAGTCGGTGCGCGGTGTGGAGACAGGGCCTTGGCGACGAGAATGCGTGAATGCGCGCGGGACGGACGGTGCATCGCGCTCTGCCTGGTGGTGCTCGCCAGCACGGGAGCACGCGCGGAGGTGGCGCTCGCCCCGAAGCTGAAGCTGTCGCTCGAGGAGCGCTATGACGAAGGGACGCTGCTGACCGCGGACACGCCAGTCGCAGGCCAGCTGATGACGCGGGTGTCGCCCGAGCTGGGCCTCGGGCTCCGTGGGCGTACCTTCGTCCTGCGGGGGACCTACGCGCCCAACCTCCTCGCGCGCCATGGCTCCGGCGACGTCACGCTGGACCACCGCGTGAGGTTCGACCTGGAGAAGCGGCTGAGCCGCACCTTGCTACTGGGCGCGGACGCCGAGGCGTTGCGGGTGAGCGACCCGATCAGCCTCCCACGCCCGGGGTTTGGCCTCCCCCAGGCGCCCGTCCTGTACTTGCGGGCCGGTGCCTCGGCCCAGGTGGCGTTCACCCGCCGGCTCCAGCTGCGGGGACGCTATGGATTCGAGGAGGTGCGGGTGCAGGCGAGTGGGCAGGAGCCCGGTCTCCTCCATCAGCCTTCGGTGGAGCTGACGTACCTCCTCAGCCGGCGCTCGACGCTGGGTGTGGAGTGCCGCACCCAGTTCTTCCTCTTCGGTGAGGAGCAGGCGCTCGCCCCCTCCGTCGGGGCGCTCTGGGACTACCGCCTGACGCGCACGATGCGGCTGGACGTGCGCGGCGGGCCCGTCTGGTTCCGCGGGGCCGATGGCCAGAGTGGGCTCGCGCCCCGGCTCGCACTCGCACTGACCCAGAGAGGGCGCCGCTCCGAGTGGAGCGTGGCGCTCGGTCACGACCTGCTGGGGGCGAGTGGCCTCGAGGCGGCGCGGTGGGCGGACTTCGCCTCGGTGTCGGGCGGATGGTCCTTCACCCGGAGCCTCCGTGGGGACGCCGCCGCGAGGTACTTCCGCAATGGCCCGG
>JAKEEX010000143.1 GCA_022616315.1 Myxococcaceae bacterium | reverse complement strand
GATGGAGGGAGAGCGCATCGAGATTCCCGTCCTCATCGGCGGCAAGCGCATCCTCACCGGCCACACCGACACGGCGCGCATGCCCCACCGCCACCAGCACGTGCTCGCCACGGTGCACCAGGCGGACGCGAGCCACGTGCAGCAGGCCATCCAGAACGCGCTCGCCGTGAAGGAGGACTGGAGCCGCACATCGTTCCAGCACCGCGCGGCCATCTTCCTGCGCGCCGCGGAGCTCCTGTCCACGAAGTACCGTCCCATCCTCAACGCGGCCACCATGCTCGGCCAGTCGAAGACGGTGTACCAGGCGGAGATCGACTCGGCGTGCGAGGCCATCGACTTCCTCCGCTACAACGTCCACTTCGCCGAGCAGCTCCTCTCCATGCAGCCGGAGAGCGGGCCGCAGGTGTGGAACATGACGGACTACCGGCCGCTGGACGGCTTCGTGCTGGCCGTGGCCCCGTTCAACTTCACGGCCATCGCGCTCAACCTGGCCATCTCCCCGGCCCTCATGGGCAACGTCGTGCTGCTCAAGCCGGCGCCCACCGCGGTCCTCTCCGCCTGGTACCTGATGGAGCTGCTCCGCGAGGCGGGCCTGCCGGACGGCGTCGTCCAGTTCCTCGCCGGTGACGGCCCCACCATCGGCAACGCGGCGCTCGCGAGCCCGGACCTCGGCGGCATCCACTTCACCGGCTCCACCCGCACCTTCCAGGCGCTCTGGCGCGGGGTGGGGGAGAACATCTCGAAGTACAAGCAGTACCCGCGCCTCGTGGGCGAGACGGGCGGCAAGGACTTCATCTTCGTGCACGCCTCGGCCGCGGACGACCTCGACGCGGTGGCCACGGCCATCGTGCGCGGCAGCTTCGAGTACCAGGGCCAGAAGTGCTCGGCGGCGAGCCGCGTCTACGTCCCGAAGTCCATGTGGCCGAAGCTCAAGGTGCGGCTGCAGGAGATGATCGCCGACATCCGCATGGGCGACGTCACCGACTTCCGCAACTTCATGGGCGCGGTCATCGACGAGAAGTCCTTCAAGAACGTCTCGGGCTACATCGAGCTCGCGAGGTCCGGAGGGGCGGAGTCCCCGGTGCTGGCCGGCGGTGAGGTGGACCGCAGCGTGGGCTGGTTCGTGAAGCCCACGCTCGTGCAGCTCACCAACCCGCGCCACCGCATCATGCAGGAGGAGATCTTCGCGCCGCTCGTGGGTGCGCACGTCTATGAGGATGGGGCCTACGAGGAGACGCTGCGCGAGTGCGACCAGGCGGCCTCCTACGCGCTCACCGGTGCCGTCTTCGCGCGCGAGCGCAAGGCCATCGACACGGCCATGAGCCTGCTGCGCCACGCGGCCGGCAACTTCTACGTCAACGACAAGCCGACCGGCGCCGTGGTGGGTCAGCAGCCCTTCGGCGGCGGCCGCGCCTCGGGCACCAACGACAAGGCTGGCTCCATGCTGAACCTGGTGCGCTGGACGTCCCCGCGCACCATCAAGGAGAACTTCGTCCCGCCCACGCGTGTGGGCTATCCGTTCATGGCGGAGTAGGCGTCACGTCCCGGCGTCGAGCGCCCGGGCGTCCTGCTCGAGCGCCGACACCAGCGCCCCGTGGCGCGCGGCCTCCTCACCGCGCGCCTTGAGTGCGAGCGCCAGCACCCGCGGGAGGTTGAGCGCCTCCCCGCGGGCGACCCGGCGGAAGTAGAACGCCTCCGCGTCCGGGGGCAGGCGAAGGCTCCAGTTCTGCTCGCTCACCGTCCCCGGCGTGTTGAAGACGTCCTTCAGGCCGTAGAGGTCCGTGAAGAAGACGAAGACGTTCTCCGCGCGGCTCGCGAAGGCGTCCGCGAACTTCGCCTCCGCCATGCGCCGCGGGTCCGCCTGCAGGGCGGCGGCGTGGGCGGCGCGACCGGAGGGCTCGGGCGTCAGGCGCTCCGCGAGCATCTCCGCCTGCGCGCGCCACGCCTCGGGGCTCCGGCGCCACTCCTCCAGGAGCAGCGCGAGAGGCTTCGTGTCGTGGTTGCCCACCATCACCCAGTCCTCCGGCCGCGCGTGCTCGGTGCGGTAGACGTCCTCCGGCCGGTGCGGGTCCGCCTTCTGCGTGACGCGGAAGCGGCCCAGGCCGTGGCGCGCCATCACCCGCGCGAGCGGGTAGGGCAGCGTGCTGAGCACCTCGCACACCAGGTCCGAGCGCTCGCGACCGTGGCGCAGCGCCGCGGCGACGACGGCGTCGAAGGTGACGGCGTAGCGCTCCACCTGCTCGGGCGTGAGCGACACCACCCAGTCATCCGCATAGCGCGGCGTCCGCGCGTCCGCGTTCAGCTGCGCCGGCGAGGGAATCGCGAAGCGCGCGAGACGCGGGTGCTCCTGCACAGTGGGTGAGGAGCGCAGGCGCGCGCCCTGCTGCACCGCTCGCAGCGCGTTCTGCGCGCCCGTCCGGTACACCCACGGGTCCACCAGCCCGTGGGGGTGGTCGATGCGCACTCCGTCGAACTCGGACAGCATCTTGTCCATCCGCGCCTGCACAAGCCTCAGGCCCGGCCCGGGCGCCCCCACGGCATCCACGGCCAGGAGCTCCGGGTCCAGCACCGGGTAGTTCCACGCCTGCCCCTCGGCGTTGGTACGGCTCGGGGGCGCGCCCATCAGGTAGTCCTCGAGGAACAGGGCCTGGTAGGCCCACACGTCCTGCGGCGCGTAGCCAATCTGCAGGTCCCCGAAGAGCTTGAGCCCCCACTCGCGCGCCAGCGCACGCAGCCGCGTGTGCTCGGTGTGCACGAGCAGCTGGCGGAAGGCATGGAGCTCGAGCGCCTCCCGGTGGTGCGTGAGCAGCGCCTCGCGACGGTGGGTGAGCGCTGCCTCTTCGCCCGGCCGGGGCGCCCACAGCCGCTGGTCCGGATGGGGCCGGCCGTCGGACGTGCGCCACTCGCGCCACCAGCCGGCGCGGTGCTCCCGGCAGAGCGGCTCGTAGAGCGCCTCGCGCGTGAGCCACCCGGCGTGCTCGCGTCCGAAGGCCTCGAGCGCGTCGAGCGGAAGGCGGGCCTCTCCCGCGTCGCGCCGGCGACACAGCTCACCGAAGGCGTCGCGCAGCGCGCCCTCCATCACGCGGTACACGTGGCGGTGGGCCGCGCGCGTCTGGCTGCCTGGCGGCCTCTTCGCGACGATGGCCTCCAGCGTCCGCGCGCTCAGGAGGCCGCCCCACGGCTCCGCCGACACGAGGGACGTCAGCGGGATGTCCATGAAGTTCCGGGAGAAGAGCGTCCCGTCGTACGGCGAGGCGTTGTCCTCGGAGGTCTGCCCCTGCGGGCCGGCCTGCACGCCCGTGAAGCCGAGCGCAGCCGCGAAGCGGAGGAAGGCCTTTCCACCCCGGGAGTAGGGAGTTCCACGCCCCGGGTCCTCGTCGGGAAGGCCGGGGTAGCTCGGGGCCATGATGCCGAGCACCAGGTTCCGTTTTCCCAGGGCGTGCAGCGCCTCCGCCACGGTGGCGCGCGTCTGGGGTGTGAGGGGTCCGACGTGCATGTGGGGCCACTGTACGGACTCGCCGGGGCGAAAGCCCTCACGGTGAGCGCCCGTGCTCCCCAGGTTGCTCACCGTCGCGCATCGTCCCCCGCGCTGGCGGGTCGGACGGTGGGCGTGCTCTGCGAGGCGCTCGAGCTGCCTCCCCAGGTGAAGACGTCCGTGCAGCGCGGGGCCGTCTGCAGCAGCAGCTCGAGCCACGTCGGCACACAGCGTCCAGTGCCCTCGAGGGTCAGGACCGCGCCGGGCAGTGCCGGCACGGCCTCCACCAGCTCGTTGCGTGAGGTGGCGAGCGCCTCGGCGCTGGTGCGCCAGCGCTGCAGCGCCTCGTCCAGGCTCACCCACCAGCCCTCCGCGTGTCGCAGCACCGTGCGACGACAGCGCACGGCGAGCACGGGGGCCACGCCCGCGGGGAGGTGGGGGAAGAGCTCGGACGCCGCGGAGGCGCCCAGCACGAGCCAGCGGCGCGAGCGGGGCACGCGCATGCGTCGGAGGGCGAGCCAGCCATCCCGCTCCACCTCGAGGGACAGCAGCAGCGCATCTTCCCCTGGGACGTCCCGGAGCACGGCGCGGGTGGCACTCCGTGAGGCCTGACGTGCCCGCTCCGCGAGGCTCGCGTCCGGCCCGTCCAGGTAGATGTCCGTGCAGATGCCCGCGGCCTCGGTGCTCCCCGCGCCAGGAGACCGGAGCGCCTGCGCCACGACGCGCGCTTCCGACGCCACGAGTTGCACGCGTCTGAGCGGCATCGTCACCGCCGTCACGTCGTCCATGTCTCCCCCGTCCGGTGGAGCCACACGCCGTCCGCCGTGTCGTCCATCCGTGCAAGCCGGGCGCCCGTTCCGGCTGGTCCCCTGGTGCAGGTGAAACGAACGCTCCCCGACAGCGTCGCCCCGGTGTGGGGAACGGTGGACAGGGAGGGAGGAAGCGGGATGGCCATACTGGGGGCGAGGCGCACCGTGGACGGAAATGCGACGAGCGGGCAGGAAGCGCGGACCGTCCACTGCGAGGACGCGGTGGCCTGGCTGAGCCGCCAGCCCGTGTGGGAGGGGTGGAGCGCCATCACCTCGCTGCCGGACGTGTCCGAGGTGGCGATGGAGCTTCCCGCGTGGCGCGCGTGGTTCGTGGACTGCGCGGCGCTCCTCCTCTCGCGCGTCCCGCCGGACGGGGTCGCCGTCTTCTATCAGACGGACATCAAGAGGGAGGGGACCTGGGTGGACAAGGGCTACCTCTGCCAGCAGGCCGCGGAGCGCGAGGGGTGCGCGTTGCTGTGGCACAAGGTGGTGTGCCGCCGGCCACCGGGCACCGTCACCTTCGGGCGTCCGGCGTGGGCGCACCTGCTCTGCTTCTCCCGCGGCGTGCGGGTGGACCTGGCGCGCTCCACCGCGGATGTGCTTCCGGAGACGGGGGAGATGACGTGGAGCCGCGCCATGGGGCTCGCCGCGTGCGTGGCTGCCGTGCGCTGGGTGCGGGAGAACACACGCTCGCACACGGTGGTGGACCCGTTCTGCGGCGAGGGCAGCGTGCTGGCCGTGGCCAACGCCCTGGGGCTCTCTGCCGTGGGCGTGGAGCTCAGCAGGCGCCGCTGCAGGCGCGCGCGCAACCTGCGCGTGGAGCTGCCCGAGGCGGCGCCACCTCGCGTCGCCAGATTCTCACCTGCGTAGGGAGCTACGCAGCCCCGGGCCACCGGGAGGCAGTCACTGTCCGGAAGACGTCTCGGATTCTGCACCCTTACACGGATGGCTTTCCTGGTCCGGACCGTGCAGAGCCTGCGGCAATACAGCGGGAGGTGTCCCAGATGAGTGGTTCCATCGAATCCGCCGTGGAGCTGAACGCGGTGCGGCACGAGATGCAGGAGGCCGAGCGAGGGCTCGCGGCCGGAACGGAGGCGGCGCGCTCGCGGTACGCGCGTGCGATCCACGAGCTCGAGGTGGCAGAGCGGCGCGCCTGGCGTCTGTCGCTGGAGAGCCGGTGGCGTCCGCGCAGCTGGCGCACCGCCGACAGCTGACGTCAGGGTGAAGCCGTTGCCTCCCCGCGTGCCTCTCGAAGGGCGCGCATCTTCAGGTCCACCAGTCCGGCGTGACGCGGGCAGAGACCCTCGGCCTTGTCGAGCGCCTGGACGCCGGAGGGCCGCTGAAGCACGCACCGCTCCTCCTTGCACGGGAAGAGCGCCAGCAGCTTGCCCACGGCGTTGATGGCCTGCTTGCGCGTGCGCATTCCCGCGCGCGCCTGGGCCTCCGCGGAGAGGGCCGCACCCGGTGCCGGCGGGCTCCCATCCGCCGTGTGGAAGCGCGCCAGCGCCACCACCGCGTTTCCACGGGGGAAGTCCACCTGGGAGAAGACGGAGCTGAAGACGCGCGAGCCGAGGTCCGCGTCGAGCAGCACCAGGAGGCCCGGACCGCGCGCGGCGAGCGTGTCCATCAGCTTCTCCGCGGACACGGCCCCGGGGCTGTCTCCCTCCACGCCCGCGGGGAGCGGCTCGGCTGGCGCCACCGTCACCGGCAGGCCCGGGTAGGTGGCCGTAAGGCCCGCGCGCACCGCCTCGACGTGGGCCGCAGCGCCCTCGCCCAGGGGAAGCACGGTGATGCGGGTGGCCGCGGGCGTCGCGGTGGGCGTGTGGGTGCCGCCGCACGGAGCGCAGGCCGTCAGCGCGAGGGCGAGGAGCGTGAGGGGCGCCCAGGGGTGGCGGGAGCGCGAGGGACGGAGTGAAGGCATGGGGATCCGCTCTCCCTCTCCCGGGGGGAGAGGGGACGGTGGATCAGAGAGGGATGTTTCCGTGCTTGCGCGGCAGGTTCTCCTGCCGCTTGTCCTTCAGCATCTCCAGCGCACGGATGAGCTTGCCGCGCGTCTCCTCGGGACGGATGACCTCGTCGATGTAGCCGAGCTCCGCCGCCTTGAAGGGGTTGGCGAACTTCTCCCGGTAATCGTTCACCAGCCGCTGGCGCTCGGCGTTGGCGTCGGCCGCCTTGAGGAGCTCGTTGCGGAAGATGATGTTGACCGCGCCCTCGGGCCCCATCACCGCGATCTCCGCGGTGGGGTAGGCGTAGTTGATGTCCGCGCGGATGTGCTTGCTCGCCATCACGTCGTAGGCGCCGCCGTAGGCCTTGCGGGTGATGAGCGTCACCTTGGGCACCGTGGCCTCCGCGTACGCGTAGAGCAGCTTCGCGCCGTGGGTGATGATGCCGCCCCACTCCTGCGAGGTGCCGGGAAGGAAGCCGGGCACGTCCACCAGCGTGACGAGCGGGATGTTGAAGCAGTCACAGAAGCGCACGAAGCGCGCGGCCTTGCGGCTCGCGTCGATGTCCAGCACTCCCGCGAGCACCGCCGGCTGGTTCGCCACGATGCCCACGCTCCGGCCGTTCAGGCGCGCGAAGCCCACGACGATGTTCTTCGCGTAGTGCTCCTGCACCTCGAAGAAGTGCTTGTTGTCCACCACCGCCCGGATGAGCTCCTTGATGTCGTAGGGCTTGTTCGGGTTCGCGGGCACCAGCGCCTTGAGCGCGTCGTCCGTGCGGAACGGGTCGTCGTCGGACGGCTCCACCGGCGGGTCCTCCTGGTTGTTGGAGGGGAGGTAGCTCAGGAGCTCGCGCGTGAGCAGGATGGCGGCCTGCTCGTTGTCCGCGGCGAAGTGCGCCACGCCGGACCTGCTGTTGTGCGAGAGCGCTCCTCCCAGCGACTCCTTGGACACCTCCTCGTGCGTCACCGTCTTGATGACGTCCGGGCCGGTGATGAACATGTAGCTGGTGTCCTTGGCCATCACGATGAAGTCCGTGATGGCGGGCGAGTACACCGCGCCGCCCGCGCAGGGGCCGAGGATGAGGGAGATCTGCGGCACCACGCCGCTCGCCAGGGTGTTGCGCAGGAAGATGTCCGCGTAGCCCGCCAGGGACTCCACGCCCTCCTGGATGCGCGCGCCGCCCGAGTCGTTCAGGCCCACCACCGGCGCTCCCACGCGCGTGGCGAGGTCCATGATCTTGCAGATCTTCTGCGCGTACGCGCCGGACAGCGAGCCGCCGAAGACGGTGAAGTCCTGCGCGAAGACGAAGACCTGGCGGCCATCCACCGTGCCGTAGCCCGTGACGACGCCGTCTCCCGGAATCTTCTTGTCCGCCATCCCGAACTCGGTGGCGCGGTGGGTGACGAACTTGTCGAGCTCGCAGAAGGAGCCGGGGTCCAGGAGGAGGTCGATGCGCTCGCGCGCCGTCAGCTTGCCGGCCTCGTGCTGCTTGGCGATGCGGTCCGCGCCGCCGCCCGCCTCGGCCTGCTTCTCCAGCTCCACGAGCCGTGCGCGGAGGGGGTCCTTCTCGGGGTTGCCCTGGGTGCCGTCCATATGGCGCGCCTCTATACACCGGTGCGCCAGCGAAAGCGCCCACAAGTGGGGCCCGGGAGCCTCCATCAGGGTGGGCAGGCGGGCGGCCGTCCGTCAGAGCCGCGCGAGGCGGCGGGCGCGCTGGGGCTCCACGAGGGAGGCCTCCCAGCGGCGCACGGCGGCCTCGCGCTCACGGGGCGGTGCGCCGGCGTCGTAGCCGAGCGCGTCCCCGAGCGCGCGCGCGAGCTCCTCGACGGAGGCCACGCGCACCTCCAGGTCCGTGTGGCGCAGGGACGCCACCAGCCACTCCACGCGCCGCCGGCTCCGCGCCTCGGCCCACCACATGGTCCACCTGCGCGTGTCGGTGCCGAAGGTGACGCGCGTCACCTCCTTCAGCGCGTCCGCGGCGGCCTGCGCGCACATCTCGTCGTCGCTCGACGTGAGGTTGATGAGGCCGTCGATGGACTCGCGGTCGTGCAGCGCCCCCAGCGCGCGTGCCGCCAGGGAGCGGCGCAGGGCATCCCGGCTCGCGAGCTCCTGGCGCAGGCCCCGCATGGCGGCCTCCATCCGGGGCACGTGCTTGAGGCTCGCGGCCGCGGCGCGTGCGGCGCTGGAGATGTCCGGCTCGAGGTCGAACAGGCCGCGCAGCACGCCGTCCACCAGCTCCGCGAAGGGGAGGTTGCCTGCGGTCAGCAGCGCGAGGTAGCGCGCGTCCCCATCGTCACTGTCCAGCAGCGGAGCGAGCGCGACGGCGGCGGGGCGCCCCAGGCGGGAGAGCGCGCCGGGGATGGGACCGAGCTCGTCGGCCTCCGGGAGCTCGGTGACGGGCATCCGGGTCCAGGCGGACGGCCCGGGAAACGCGCGTGCGAGCACCTTCGCGCTGGCCTCGGGCGAGCGCGCGAGGTCCGCCATCGCGTGCGCGCGCGTGGCGGCGTCCGGCCCGGTGAGGCGGCGCAGGACGGGCCCGAAGTCCGGGGGCGGCCGCTCCTCCTGGGACAGCGTCATGGGCGGGAGCGTGGCGGCGCGGCCGAGCGCGGTGCGCTCCAGGGACGTGAAGGGACTCCAGCCGAGCCCGGCCACACCCTGCGCGGGCGACGGTGTCCCCGTGGTGGTGTCCTCCACGGGCAGGCTCGCGTCCTCCACGCGCCGCTTGCGGTAGAGGATGAGCTCCTGGAAGGCGCCCGGGAGCTCCTGACAGAAGAGGACGAGCTCGGAGAGGCGGCGCTGGCTCACCGGCTTGGGGCCGCTGTCCGCGTAGAAGAGCGCCACGAGCCGCGAGCGCACCTCCACGGGGAAGAGGAACACGGCGCGGGGAGCCTTGCGGCCGAAGCCCTCGAGGTAGCCGTGCGTGAGGGAGTCCTGCGGGGTGCCCACGTAGCTGCCGCGGGTGACGGCCACCGTGCGGAAGAGGCTCGCCACGTCGAGCGGGATGCTCACCTCCGTCAGCGAGGGAGCACCCGGAAGCGCGCCTCGCGCCTCCCAGCCCATCGCCTGGCCGCGGATGACGGCGAAGAAAGCGCAATAGTCGAAGGTGCGGCGCGCGAAGCGAAGCGCCACGTCGAGCAGGCGCTCCCGGTCGTGCGACGCCTCCTTCAGCGCGGCGCGCGCCTGCGCCAGCGTCCACTCGGGGACGTCCGCCGGGAGGGGGCCCTCCGGGCGTGTCGCGGGCGGCGGTGGGACGGCTGGCGCCGGGGCTCCTGGCGAGGCCGCGGGGAACACGAGGTACTGCGGCTCGGGCTTCGCAGGAGCACGGGGAGCCGCCGGCGCGCTGGCCTCGACGGCGCTCGCAGGCGGGTGCGGGCTGGCGGTGGCTGAGTGCGGGAGGAGCCCGGGCGCCGCCGCGGGCGAGGCCTCGAGCAGCTCGCGGATGTCCTCGCCTCTCGCGATGGCCGCCTGGAGGGACGGGGGCAGCCAGGGGGCTGCGCGGGCGGTGGCGCGGACGTCCGGGCCCGTCCGCGTACCGTTGGCGGAAGCATGGGGAGCCACCGGCGCGGGCATGTCCGTCCGTCCGCGGGAGACGGGCTGCTCCTCGCGCGGGGTGGGGGCCGGCTGCGGGCGAAGGTGCGCAGGCAGCGGCTCCGCGGCAACGCTGCGCGCGAGCTGCTCCACCATCTCCCGCGCCATGGCTTCGGCGGAGGCCTCCGTGCTCGCGGGAGCGGCCGGAGCCACCCCTCCGGGTGCAGGCCCCAGGGCGGAAGGGGGCGCTCCCTCGTCGTCGTGGGTGCCGCGCGCCGCTTCCACCTGCCCGAGCAGCTCCACCATCCGCTGCGCGAGCGCGACGCCGTACACGCGCGAGATCCAGTCGCGCACGCGGACCTCGGTGGCCACCCAGAGCTCCAGCTGCTTGCCGAGCAGGAGCGCCATCTCCTCCAGCTCGCGACGCGGCACGGGGTACCCGCAGGCCACGTGGAGCGTGGCACCCTCCACCGACAGCGGCACGACGCACCAGCGCTCCGCGATCTTCTGCGGAACCAGCGGTGCCACCTGGGGGTTGGGCTCGAAGTCCGCGAGGTTGACGGCACGCAGACCGGACACCTCGGCCAGGGCCTTCAGGACCTCCGCCTCGGACACGAGCGAGAGCTCGAGCGCGGCGCTGTCCACCGCGCCCCCGGCGGACGCCTGGCGGTAGAGGGCCTCGCGGGCCTGGCCTTCCTGGAGGAGGCCGCGCCCGACCAGGTGCTTCACGAGCCGCAAGGGCATGGAGGGAAACTTTATCCGGGATGAATGAGGAAGGTGGACGTGAGCTTGTCGTGGAGCGTCTGACCCTTGCGGTCGAACAGCGCCATCCAGAAGCCCGCGAAGAAGAGTAGGAAGGACGCGCCCGAGAGGGCCGCCCGCACCACCGCGCGCGTGGGCGACGGCGTCAGGCCGCGCGCGTCCACGAGACGGATGCCCACGAGACGCCGCCCCAGCGTGCGACCGCCGGAGAGAGCGCCCCACCCGGCGTACGCCATGGCGAGCACCATCATCAGGATGAAGCCCGGAAGCAGGGCGGGCTCCAGCGCATGCGCGTGCTCCATCAGCGCGTCCAGGCTGCTCGCCGAACGCTGCAGCTTGACGCCGATGAAGGCGCTGGCGGCGAGCAGATAGAGGGTGGCAACGCCCAGCACGAGGAGGCCGTCCACCACACCGGCGAGTGCACGGCGCCACAGCGCCGCCGGACGTGCGTGCAGCACGGCAGGTGCGGTGGGCGCAGGAGCGGCGGGCATCCCCGGGCCGGGCTGCGAAGGAGGCTGCGTGGGCGTGGCGTGCTGCGCAGAGGCCACCACGGGAGGGGCCGCCGGCAACTGCGCGCCGCCTGCCATCGCGCGCGGAGGAGGCGGCGCTGCCGGCGCAGGGCGCGCGGACGCATGCTGTGGAGGCACGAGCGGCGGGGGCACCCGGGAGGACGCAGCGACGGGGGCCGCCGGTGCAGTGGGCGCCTGTGCGGCCGCGGTCCCGGGCGCAGGGGGCTGGACGGGCACCCGCGTGGCGCGGGGAAACATGCCGCTGAGCGTCGGCTCGGGACGGAGCCCCAGCGGCTCCGACAGCGCGGTCATCTGAGACGGTGGACGCTGGCCCGGTGCGTCCTGCGCGGTCCCGGACGCGCGCTGCGGCAGGCGCCGGTCGAGCTTCAGCTCGAGGTCGAGCAGCGCCGGCGTGGGGCGCGCCTTCCCGCCCCGGGCCTGACAGACGGCGCACTCGCCCACCGGGGGAAGCGTCGCCCCGCACTGGATGCACTTGGACACCGCACTCCTCCTCGCTCGAGCGCTTCGCTACGCGCTGCGATGGTGGGCGTGCGATGAAAGAGGCTGCGCGCGCCCGAGGCAAGAAACAGGCGGCCGTTCAGGCCGCTGAGCCCTTCCCCGGGTAACAGAGGCGCCCGGGTGCCGTCCACCAGACAGCACCCGGACGCAGGAGGCCTTCGGCTGCGGCGTCAGACGTGGACCCGGCGCCCGCCCCGGGCGAGCCCCAGCAACAGGAGCACCGCGACCGCGCCTACGACGGACATGATGATGCCCGTTGACGTGATGTCCGTGATGCGCCTGTGGGTGAAGAGGGCAGAGATGAGCCCACCCAGCAAGGAGCCCGTCATACCGAGCAGCGTCGTTTGCAACAGGCCCATCTGCTGGCGGCCGGGGACGACGGCACGGGCGATGAGGCCCGCCAGAACACCGATGACGATGAAGGTCAGGATTCCCATACGCTCTCTCCTTCACTTCCTCCCCCCGAGGGGAGGGCCCACTGCGGACCAATGAACGGCCCAAAGCTGGGGTCGGGGCGAATTCCCAGCCAGCCCCCACGGCTGCCCGGGGGCAGGCCCGCGCGAATGCCAGGCCGGAGGCCGGCTAGCCGAGCTCGCCGCGCAGGTGGAGGAGGACCGCGAGGGCGGCGAGGGCGGCGGTCTCGGTGCGGAGGATGCGCGCGCCGAGCGTGACGGGCTGGGCCCCGAGCGCAACGAGCGCCGTCACCTCCTCTCGCGTGAGCCCTCCCTCGGGCCCCACCACGAGCGCGAGCGGTGCGTCCAGTGCACCCGCGGCGGCGTGCGAGAGGGGAGTGGCGTGCGTCTCCTCGTCGAGCACGAGAAGCCGCGTGCCCTGCGGCAGCTCGCGCGCGGCGGCGAGCAGCGGGCGAGGCGGGTGGACGGTGGGCACGTCGCTGCGTCGGCACTGGCGCGCGGCCTCCTCGACGATGCGGACCCAGCGGTGCACCCGCTCCTGCGCCTTCTCCGGAGGAATGCGCACCACGCTGCGCGCCGTCTCCACGGGTGCCACGGCGGTGGCGCCGAGCTCGGTGGCCTTCTGCAGGACGAGCTCCAGCTTGTCCCCCTTTGGAAGCCCCTGGAGCAGCGTGAGGCTCATGGGCGGCGGGGCCGTGCGTCGTGGCCCGAGCGAGAGGCGCGCGGTCGCAGCGTGGGCGTCGAGCGTCTCCACGCGCGCGGGCCAGCTGCTCCCCGCACCGTCGAACACCTCCAGCGTGTCGCCCTCACGCAGCCGCAGCACGCGCGCGAGGTAGTGGAAGCCGTCGCCCGTGACGGTGAGCGCGGGCGCGTCCGGAGCCGGGACGGGGTGGAGGAGGCGGACCATGTCAGCGGCGGAAGTCCAACCTCACCCACTCTCCCACCTGCGCGCCCTTGAGCTGCGTGAGGCCCTGCGCGCGGAACGCCGCACCCACCGCGTCCGCCTGGTGCGCCAGCACGCCGGCCAGCACCAGCGCCTGCCCCGTGTGCGCGGCGAGCGCGGGGGCCAGCTCGATGAGGGTGTTGGCGAGGATGTTGGCGAGCACGAGGTCGAAGGTGCCGGGCACCTCCTCGAGGGGCGTACCGGAGAGCTCCACTTCCGGGGTGCCATTCACCTGCGCGTTCTCGCGGGCGAGCTCCACGGACGTCGCGTCGTTGTCCACGCCCACCACGCGGCCCGCCCCGAGGCGCCGCGCGGCGATGGCGAGCACGCCCGTGCCAGTCCCAACGTCCAGCACGCTGGCGCCGGGGTGCGAGGCCATGAAGTCGTCCACCGCGGCGAGGCAGAGCGAGGTGGTGGGATGGTCCCCGGTGCCGAAGGCCATCTTCGGCTCGATGACGAGGCGCACCTTGTCCGCCGGAGCGTCCTTCAGCTGCCACGGCGGGCCCACCCACAGCCGGCCCACCTCCACGGCGTGGATGTGCTGTCGCCACGCGGTGGACCAGTCCTGCTGCACCACCTCCTCCAGCCGGAGGCGCGCGGCCGGAAAGTCGCTCGCCACGCGCTCCCGCGCGGACTCGGCGGCGGCGCGCTCGTCGAAGTAGGCCACGACGATGGCCTCGCCGGGCGAGGGCCCGCGCACGCCCGGCATGGGCGGGGCCTCGGCGTCCCGCACCTCGAGCCCGAGCGCACCTGCCTCGTGCAGCGCGTCCTCGAGCGCCTCGGCCTCCGCCTCGGGCAGGTCCACGGTCAGCGACAGGTAGGTGTCCGCCATGCGCGGTCCTCTAGACGAAACGCGGACCTGCGCGCACGTGGAAAGTCAGGGGCCCACCACGGCGAGCGTGGCCCGCTCCAGCTGGATGACCCTGCGGGCCACCTCCAGCACCGCGGCCGCGTCCACGCGGGACACCGCCTCCGCGTAGTGCAGGAAGGTCTCCGCCCCGAGCCCGTAGGCGTGGTCCAGCGCGAGCAGGGCGGCGCGCGCGCCGTTGCGCTGCAGGCCAATCTCGTGCGTGCCGATGAGGTGCTCCCTCGCGCGGGAGAGCTCCGCCTCGGAGATGGGCTCCTCCCGCACGCGCCTCAGCTGCTCGCGGATGCCGTCCAGCGCAGCGTCCACCTTCTCGGGGCTGGTGCCCATGTAGACGCCGAAGTAGCCCGGGTCCAGGCCCTCCATGGAGAGGGCGCTCACGCTGTAGGCCATGGAGCGCTTGTCGCGCAGCTCCACGAAGAGCCTCCCGCCCTGGCCGGAGAGCACCGTCACCAGCACCTCCAGCGCGTGCCGCCACGCGTCGCTCACGCGGGCGCCGGGGAAGCCCAGCACCAGGTGGGACTGGGCACGCGCGAGCACCTTCTTGGCCTGCCGCGCCTCCCTGGGTGGGTCCTCGGGCACGAGCGCGGGTGGAGGCGCTGCGGAGGGGCCCCGCGCGTGTCCGAACGCCTCGTACGCCCGCGCCAGCACCTCGTCCGTGTCCACGTCCCCCACCACGGCGAGCGTCAGCTGGGAGGGGTCCATGTGGCGCGCGTGGTAGCCCTGCAGGGCCTCGCGCGTGAGCGCCTCCACGGTGTGCTGCTCGCCGTGCGTGTGGAGACGGTACGGGTGCCGCTCCCACAGCGTCTTGGCGAAGAGGTCGAACGCCATGCTGGCCGGCTTGTCCTCGCGGGTGTGGATGTCCTGGAGCAGCAGGCGCCTCTCGCGCGCGAGCTCCTCCTCCGGGAAGGCGGGGTGCAGGAGGCAGTCCGCCACGAGGGCGAAGCCCCGCGTGAAGTGGCGCGAGAGGCACTCGGCACGCAGGGACACGGAGTTGCGCCCGCCCGCGCCGCTGACGCTGCCGCTGAGGGCGTCCACCTCGGCCGTGATGTCCTCCGCGTCGCGGGTGGCGGTGCCGCGCGTCAGCATGCGTGCCAGGAGCGTGGTGATGCCGTTGTCCTGGGGCGTCTCGTAGCGCAGTCCTCCGGGGAAGACGGCGCGCATGGCCACGAGCGGAACTGCGCGCTCCTCCCGCACCACCACCTGCGCGCCGGAGGGGAGCTGCTCCACAGTGAGGGGGCCACCCCTGCGCCGCGACAGGGAGGCCATCACCTGGAGCGGCGCGTGGGCGGGGGGCGTGCGGCGCGGGGGCGGCGCCGCGTGGGCGGTGCGGCTGGCGCCCGCGAGCACCTCGCGCACCCGTCCCTCGTCGAGCGCGACGGACCCGGGCAGGAGCCCCGCCACCACCACCCGGTCGAAGTCCAGGTAGCGCTGCGCCACCTCCTGCACGCGCTCGGGCGTCACCTGCGCCACGGCCTCGTAGTAGCGCTTCTCCGCCTCGATGCCTCCCGCGCCGGACTCGAAGTAGCCGAGCTTGCGCGCCAGGCCCTGCACGGTCTCGCGCTGGTAGACGGCCTCGGACTCGATGAGTGCCTGCACCGTGGACACCTCCTCCACGGAGGGAGGGGCCGCCGCGAGCCCCGCGAGCGTGCGCACCGTGGCCTCGAGCGCGGCCTCCGCGTGCGCCGGCGGGAGCGTGAGGGACGCAATCATCACCCCGGGGTCCTTCGGCGTGTAGGCGGAGAGGTGCACGTCGTTGACGAGGCCCGCTCTGCGCTTCACCTCGCGCACCAGCCGGCTCGCCTCCCCCTGGCCGCCCAGCATGGCGAGCACGTCCAGCGCGGGCGTGTCCGGATGCTCGAGCGAGGGGATGGGGAAGCCCAGGTGGAGGTAGGCCTCGCGCACCTCCTCGCGTCGCAGGGAGACGCGGGGGCCCTCCGGCATGGGCTCGTGCTCGCGCGGCACCGGGCCCGTGTAGGAGCGGCCCCAGTCCCCGCCGAGCGTCTCCTCCACCCACGCGCGCAGCTGCTCCTCGGTGAGGTCCCCCGCGACGGACAGCACCATGTTCTCCGGCGTGTAGTGGCGCTCGTAGAACTCGAGCACCTTCTCGCGGGAGAAGCCGCGCACCGTCTCCTCCCAGCCGATGACGGGGCGGCGGTAGGGGTGAACGCGGAAGGCGGTGGAGAAGAGCTCGCGGCTGGCGCGCCGGCTGGGCATGTCCTCGCTGCGCTTGATCTCCTCGCAGACGACCTCGATCTCCCGCGCGAGCTCCGAGGGCTCGAACGCGGGGGAGCGCACGGCGTCCGCCAGCACGTCCAGTCCCTCGCGGGCGAACCGGCTGGCCATCACCACGTGGTAGACCGTCTGGTCGAAGGACGTCCAGGCGTTGATCTCCCCGCCGCGCGCCTCGATGTCGTGCGCCACCTCGCCCGGCCCGCGCCGGGCGGTGCCCTTGAAGAGCATGTGCTCGTGCAGGTGGGCGAGCCCCGCCTGGTCCTCGCGCTCGTCCGCGCTGCCGGCACGCACCCACACCTGGAAGGCCGCCACTCTGGCCGCGTGCTGCTCCTCGAAGACGACGGTGAGCCCATTGGACAGCCGGTAGCGCAGCGGCATGCGAGCAACCTCCTGACGTTGCAAACTGGGCAGCATGGGGGGGGAGGCGGTAGTCTCTCCAGCGTCATGTCCTCCCAGGACCCGGTTGATCCACTCGCGGCGCTCCGCCCGGGCCGCGAAGGCCCTGCTGCGCCCGCGCCGCAGACGCCGGGGACCCCTCCCTCGTCGCCACCCCCGCTCCCACCGCAGCGGCGGACCAGCACGCGCGTCGGAGGCGGGCCCGGGGCACCCGTGCGTTCGGAGGGGGCGCCGCCACCTCTCGGTGACGCAGGCGCGCGCACCGCGGTGCCTGCCAGGCAGCCTGGTAGGGGAGCAACCGAGGACCCCTTCGGCGAGCCACCCGAGCCCCGGCTGCCGAAGTCCGGCGCGCCCGAGGAGAAGGTCGAGTTCTTCCGCGTCCTGGTGCGCCAGAAGCAGGAGACGCTCGCGCGCGCGCGGACCCTCTACGCACACGTGGAGGAGGACCTCGCGGCGGTGCGCGGCACGGCGCAGTCGCTGCAGGGACGGCTCGCGGAGGCGCAAGGAGAGCTCGCGCGCCTGCGTGACGTGTCCGAGCGCGGCCAGGTGCTCTCCGCCCAGCTGGACATGGAGCGCCTGCGCGGGCGGGAGGCGGAGGCGCTCGCGCAGCGCCGCGGTGCAGAGCTCGAGGCGCTCGAGACCGAGCGGAAGGACCTGTCTCACGCGCTCGCGGAGGTGGAGGCCCAGCTCCCGCCGCTGCAGCAGCAGCTGTCCGCGGAGCGCGCGACGCGGGAGCAGCTGGCGCGTGAGCTGACCTCGGCGTCCGATGTGCTGTCGCAGACGCGCGCGAGGGTGGCGGCGCTCGAGCAGGAGGCGCAGGAGACGGGGGCCGCGCTGGAGGCGGCGCGCGCAGAGCTCGAGGAGCTCCGGCCGGAGCGCGACGCGCTGGAGCAGGCGCTGGCCCAGGCGCGCGACGAGCTGGATGCTACCGTGGCCGAGCGGGACGCGGCGCTCGCGGAGCGGGACGTGGGGGTGACCGACCGCGACGGGCTCGCCCACGAGCTCGAGACGGTGGGGCGGCAGCTGAGCGAGGTCCGCGCGCAGCTCGACGCGGAGGTCCAGCGCGCCCGGAGGCTCAAGGGCGAGGAGGAGTGGGCACAGAGCTCGCTCGAGGCGCTCCAGCAGCAGGTGCACACCCTCACCGTGGAGCGCGACGAGGCGCGGCAGCTCCTGAGGGAGCGCGAGGCGGACGTGCGGCGCCTCAACCAGAGGCTCGACGCCGCGGAGTCCGGGGCCGGCGTCCAGCTGGCCGAGCTGCAGGGGGCGCTCGAGGCCGCACAGGCCGCGCTGGCGGAGGAGCAGGGGCGGGGGGAGGCGGAGCTGGAGGGGCTCAGGGCCTCGCTCGCGTCCGAGCGCGCGTTCCGGAGCGAGGAGGCACGCGGGGAGCAGGACGACGAGAGCGCGCGCATGGCGGAGGAGCTGCTCGAGGCGCGGGCCCTCCTGTCGGATGCGGAGTCCGCGCGGATGGTGCTGCAGGTCGAGCGCGACAACGCGAACGCGGCCCAGGCCAAGGCGGAGGCCGCGCGGCGTGAGCTCGCCACCGAGCTCCAGGCGCTGAAGGGGCGCAGCTCGGCCATGCAGAAGATGGGCGAGGCGGCGCTCGGCGCGGCGAAGCGGGAGGAGGAGCTGCGCTCACGCGAGGTGGCGCTGTCCGCGCAGCTGAGGGAGGCGCACAAGCGCGCGGAGCAGGCCGAGGCGCAGGCCCGGGAGATGGTGGAGATCCTCGCGGCGCAGGGCGAGCAGCAGCGCACGGGCTCGCTGGAGGGGTCGGGGGCCGGACGGTCCCTGGGCGTGGGCGCTCCTCAGGCCGGGCAGCGGGAGCTCGAGGAGCGAATGAAGGAGGCCGAGGCGCGCGTTGAGAAGGAACGGACGCTGCGCGGGCGGCTGGAGGCGCGGCTGCGCGAGTACAAGGAGGCGCTCGACGAGGCCCGGCGCCAGCGCAAGACGCTGGAGGAGCAGGTGCACCAGTGGGACGCCGCCTTCAAGGCAGAGCACGCCGAGCGGCTTGCGCTGGAGGAGCAGGCGCGCCAGTGGGACACCGCGTACAAGGCGCTGGAGGCCCAGCTGGCGTCGCCGAAGAAGAGGAATGGCGGCTGACGGAGTCGAGAGGCTGACGGGGTGGAGGGCGGCGCGCTTCGGCGTGTACGTGCACTTCCCGTGGTGCCTCCACCGCTGTCCGTACTGCGACTTCGCCGTCTCCATCGCGCGCAAGGTGCCCGAGGAGCGCTACGCGGACGCGGTGGTGGCCGAGCTGGGGTTGCGGCTCGAGGCGTGGCCGACGCTGAGGGGACGCGCGCTGGACTCGGTGTTCCTGGGCGGAGGCACGCCCTCGCTGTGGGCGCCCTCGCTCGTCGGCCGGGTGCTGGAGGCGCTCGCGCGGGAGTTCCAGCTCGCTGCGGATGCGGAGGTGTCGCTCGAGGCCAACCCGAACGCGGCGGACGCGGGGCGCTTCGTTGGCTACCGGGCGGCGGGCGTGACGCGGCTGTCCATCGGGGTGCAGAGCTTCGAGGACTCGACGCTGAAGGCGCTGGGGAGGGACCACGACGGCGCGGCGGCGGAGCACGCGCTGGATGCGGCGCGGAGGGCCGGCTTCGACAACGTGTCCATGGACTTCATCTACGGGGTGCACGGGCAGACGCTCGCGCAGGCTCGAGCAGACGCGCGGCGCGCAGCGGCGCTCGGGACGGAGCACCTGTCCGCGTACGCGCTGACGCTGGAGCGCGAGGCGCTGGCACAGGACGTGGTGCTCGCCAAGCAGCTCGCGCGCGGCGAGCTGCACCTGCCCCCGGACGAGACGGTGGCGGACATGGCGCGCGCCATCCAGGAGGCCTACGGCTCCGCGGGCCTGCAGCGCTACGAGGTGTCCAACTTCGCGCGCCCCGGCTTCCACTCGCGCCACAACAGCCTCTACTGGACTGGAGGCGAGTACCTGGCACTGGGAGCGGGGGCCACGGGCTTCCTCGTCACCGGGTCCCCTCTCCCTCTCGGAGAGGGCGAGGGTGAGGGGGTTGGAGACACGGTGCTCCAGCCTGTGTCACATGGCACCGGCGTCACCCCTGGGCTCCGCTACGCCAACCACCGAAGCGCGGACAAGTACATGACCGCCGTGGAGTCCGGCCGCCTCCCCGAGGAATCCCGCGAGGAGCTCGGAACGAAAGAGCGCTTCGAAGAGCGCCTCTCCCTGGGCCTGCGCCTCGAGTCCGGCATCGACCTCGAGCGCCTCTGCGCTGAAGCCGGCGAGTCCTACGCGAAGCGAGAGCCCACGGTGCGTATGCTCAAGAAGCATGGCCTCGCCACGGGCGAAGGCGGCCAGCTCGCCCTCACCCCCGCCGGGCTCGCGGTCCACAGCGCCGTCTGCGCGCGCCTCATCTGAGCGCCTCAGACGCTGAGGCCGCGCTCCTCCCTCCGCAGGTGCGCGTCGAAGACGAAGGGCCCGAAGGGCAACACCGAGGCGACCAGCGCCAGGGAGATGCGCCGCATCGTCCACCCCGGCTCACTTGCTGCGTGCCCCAGGGCCATCAGGTAGAGCACGAACAGGAAGCCGTGAGCCCAGCCCACCCACTTCACCGCGAGCGGCATCCCTGCGAAGTACTTCAGGGGCATCGCGATGAAGAGGAGGATGAGGAAGGATGCGCCCTCGATCCAGCCAATGGTGCGCAGACGTCCGGTGGGGGTATTCAACATGATTGGGGCCTCTGACCCTACTGCTTCACCAGCGTGAAGTCCCGTGTCTGCAGGAGGTCCAGGTTGCCCGCGAAGTGCGTGAAGCCGGCGTAGGCCTCCGGGCTCACGCGTCCCCGCTCCAGCCGGTAGGCCTCGTCGATGGTGAGGACGTTGCCCTCGAGCTTCTCCGCACGGCGGAAGTCGCCGAAGGGCGTCTTCTCGGACATCGGCGGCACCAGCGACGACAGCTTCCACCCCTGCGGAAGCTCCAGCGTCACCCGCGTCGACGACTCCTCGACGCCCTCCACGAAGAGCGGTGTGCTGCGCTTGCCCGCGGAGACGAAGCGGCGGCCCAGCGCGGCCGGGAACGTGACGGGAGACAGGACCATGCGGCCCTCACCCTCCAGGTGCGCGGCGCGTGGCGCCTTCAGCCCATAGCGCAGCGTCACCGTGCCACCCACCTCGCGCTTCATGTCCACCTCGAGCGAGGACAGCTCCGCCCCGCCGAAGTAGCGCGAGAGGTTCTGCTCCACGGCCTGCTTGCGCTTGTCCGGCGCCATGGACTCCAGCGCCTCGGCCAGCTGCGCCGCCTCGAAGCCACGGAAGAACTCCACGCCCGTCCCGCTGAGGGTTCCGTCCTCGTCGAGCTTCAGCTTCAGCGTCACCTGCTTGCCCTCCTTCGTGGACGGCTCCGGCGTGCGCACCTTCTCCAGCGCGCGCCCGGGCTCCGGCATCAGGTAGGCCTCCTGGCCCGAGGCCGCCTCGGGCAGCTCGCCGAAGGGTGCGAAGCGCACGGCCGGGTCCAGCCACACGGGCCCATGCCCCGGCACCTCGGCGCGCAGCGCCACGTAGGTGAGCAGCGCCGCATTGGGGAAGCGGTACTCGGCCGGGTCCGTGTGGAAGGTGCGCACCAGCGCCAGGCGCGTGGGCACACCCACCGCCTCGAGCGCCGCCTTCATCACCCACAGCCTGCTGCCGCGCTCGGTGGCGAGCGAGGCCGCCGCGGGCTGCGTCAGCCCCCCGTCACGCCCCGTCATCCGCCGCGACACCGCCTCGTACACGGCCTGCACCGCCTCGACGCCCCTCCTGTCCCCTGCGGCCTCGCGCGCGAAGCGCTCCAGCTCGAAGGTGAGGGCGCCGTTCTCCAGGAACGCGTCCGAGTACACGCGCACCAGCGACTCCAGTCCCTGCGCGCCCGCACCCACCTGCACGAAGGGCAGGTACTCGTTCCCGGAAGGGGGACCGTCCGGCTCGGGGATGTAGGGCGGCACGTGCCGCTGCTCGTGCACGAAGACGTCCAGCTCTCCGTCGCGCCGCACGGCCGCGGCCTTCACGTTGTGCGCGTCCACCTGCATCCCGAGCTCGCGCGGCGCGATGACGGTGTACGTCGTCCAGGCGTTCGGCTGCCGCGCAATCTGGAAGTAGAAGGGCGAGGCCGCGAAGCCCGGCTGGCCGGGAGCGCGTGGGCCCTCCACCAGCAGGTACTCCGTCTGCACGTAGTCACCCACCTGCACGCCCGGCAGGCTCACCGAGTCCTTGCCCTCGATGACCTCCGGCTCGAGCACGCGCCCGTCCGCCTTGAGCGTGCGCAGCGCCAGCACCTGCGCACCCGGGGGGAGGCTCGCCTCCGCCACCTCGTCCACGCCGCTCTGCTGCAGCACCTTCTGGATGGTGTGGATGCGGTTGATCTGCGTGCCGTCCGGGTAGACGCGCACCGCGCCCGCGTCCAGGACGAAGACCGCCGCCGCATCCTCGCTGCCGCGGTTCGCCTCGTAGGCCGCGATGGCTGCCTTCGCGTCGATGGCCACGTCCGCCAGGAGCTCCTTGCCGGTCCGCGCGCGCTCCACGATGCGACGCAGGGCCAGGTCGGTCCCGTCCAGCCTCAGCGCCTCCTCGCGCAACGCCAGCGCCTCCGCGAGGGCCCCCGCGAGCTCCCGCGCGTCCGCCAGGCGCTTGAGCACGCCCGCGTTGCGCGGCCAGAAGGCGCGCATCCCCTCGAGCACGCGCGCCGCCTCGTCGTGGCGGCCCAGGCCGGAGAGCAGCTGGGAGAGCTGGACGGCCGTCGCCACCGAGGTGGGCTCGCGCTCGGCGAGCTTCCGCAGCGCCGCCACCGCCTGGTCCGTCCGGCCGCGCAGGCGTGCGTGCTCGGCGGTCCGGGCCAGCGCACCCGGGCAGCGCGCGAGCGGTCCGGTCAGGAGCGCCTCTGCCTCCGCGAGCGCATCGCGACGGCGTGCGATGTCGTAGCGCAGCCCCGCTGCCTCGCAGAGGCCCGGCATGGCCTCGAGCGCCTCGCGCGCACGCGCGTCCGCCTGCGCCGCGACCTCCAGCGCCAGCGCCACCCGCGCCTGCGTCATCAGGACCGGTGCCCCGGGCGTCTTGCTCTCCTTGCGCGCCGCTTCGAGGGACGCCGCCGCGTCGAGCGGACGCTCCGCCTCCAGCGCGAGGAGGGCACGCGCCATGTGGGCGGCCACCTCGCCCGGGTCCTTCGAGACGGCGGCCTCCAGGTCCCGCGTGATGCGCCCCTGGGCCACCTTGATGGGCACGGTCCGGTCCCCCATGGCCACCTCCGCGCGCAGCACGAGGAAGGCGGGTGAGGTCAGCACCGGCTCCAGCGGCGCCAGCAGGCGCTTGGCCCCGTCACGGTCACGGCCCATGCCGTCCCGCGCGGCGAGCACGCGCGCCAGGGCGTCTCCGGCCTCGGGCAGGAGCGCCCGGTAGAGGTCCGAAGCTTCCGGGTACACGAGCGGCGCGTCCGAGAGCCCCACACCGCTCCAGCGCGGCGCCGGGCCGCTGGCGGGCGTGAGCGTGAGACGCGCGGGCCGCCCGTCGGCCCGCATCAGCGCCAGCGTCAGCACGCCGCTGCGGTCCCCGCGCACCATCTTCACGAGCACGCGGTGCCGGCCGGCGGACAGGTCCACGCCGCGCGAGGACACGGACGACTCGGCGCGGGCGAAGGGCCGGCGCTCCACCACCTTCGTTCCGTCCAGGTACACCTTGTGGGCCGCGGGCGTGAGCGTGCGCAGCACGTACGTGCCACCCTCGGGCACCTCCACGTCCACCGCGACGAGGTACACGTCACCCGGCGCGCCCTCGTGCGCGAGGCTCAAGCGGCCATCCGGAAAGGGAAGGGTGCGCGGGTGCACCGGACCGTAGGGGCCCTGGAAGGCGCCCGCGAGCGAGCCCGTCTTCTCCGCCTCGAGCGGCGCGTCGTACTCCAGCAACTCGTAGGCGGACAGCGGGCCCACCACGGTGAAGGCGCGTGGCACACCGAGGGCCGCGAGGTCCGCCGCCGACGCAGGCTCCTCACCGCGCGCCTCGTGGATGGCGGCGAGCGAGGCGCGGAGGAGCTGTGCGGTGTCTCCACGCGTCCCACCGAGGGCCCGGGGCACGCGCGCGAGCAGCGCGTCATCGCCCACCGAGGACTGCCCCGCCCAGTCCAGCACGTAGCGCGCGGCCGGCGCGCTCAATGGATGCGCAGGGGCCTTCTCCACCAGCGTGAGCGCCGCCTCAAGCGCCAGCTCCGGACGCGCCCGCCGGCGCGCCATCAGGTGCTGTCCCCACAGCGCGTAGGCGTCCGCGCCGTCCTTCGCGAGCGCCGCGTCGAAGAGCGACTGTGCCTCCCCGGGCTTGCCCTCCACGAGCAGCGCGTGGAAGCCCGCGAGCGCGGTGGAGCGTGCGTCACCGCGCACCCCGCGTCGTGCGGCATCCTCCAGCACCTGGGTAGGCGAGGCCGGGCCATGGGCGCAGCCGGACAGGAGCAGCAGGGTCAGCAGGGGGACGGTTGCCAGTCGGGTGCGCATGAGGGGCCCTGGATAGTTCAGACCGCCCTCAACAGCCACCCGGGGCGCCTATTCGGCAGCCCCGCTTCACCACTCATCGACGCTTGCGGGGGGGCGTACGCTTGGGCGCTGGCGCCGGGGGAGGCGCAGGACGCTTGGTGACCGCGGGTGTGGGAGCGGCCTTCTCCACCGCCACGGCGGGAACCACGGGAGCCCCGGGCCGGCGCACCGAGAAGCGGAGCCCGTCGAAGCGGCACTCGCCCTCCAGACAGCCGAGCGCGGCCTGGGGCAGGCGGCCGAACAGGCGCTGCCAGTCCTCACCGAGCTGCAAGGGCTCGCCCACCGGACGGCGGTTGCGCTCCGCACCGAGGAAGGCGCGCAGCTCTCCCTCGGTCGAGATCTCCATCTCCATCCGCAGCGGCTGCTGTGCGGACATGGAGACGGGGATGAGCTGGGCGCCGCGGCGCTCCCCCAGCGCCCACTCGAGGCGGGCCTCGCCCTCGTGCTCGGAGACGACGAGCGCCACGAAGCGCCCCGGGTCCCCCATCAGGAGCAGCCCCACCTGGGCCGGCGGACGGGGGCCGAAGACCACCCGGCGCGTGGTGGCCATCCAGTCCTCCGGTGGCGTCGCGGCACGGGCCACGGCCACCCACTCGAGCCACTCGCTCTCGGGCTCCAGCGTGTCCACCACCACGCGGCCGGCACGCGCCTCGTCCACCGGGGCGTCGAAGACGAGCGCCTCGCCCTCCTGGCGCACCGCGCGGCCGGAGGCGAGTAGCGGCACGAGGTCCGGTCCCGCACCGAGCGACACCTGGCGCCAGCGGCCTCCCGACTCCATCCGCCCCTGGGCGCCGAGCGCCATGGGGGAGCCGAGGGGTCCACCCAGCACCGCGGCCTCGGGCGCAGGCACCTTGGCATTCCGGGCGCGCAGCATGTCGAGGCCCAGCACGCCGACAGCCGCGAGGACGAGGAGGGCCGCGGCGGCACGTCCCACCATCCGCCCGACGGCGACCGCCGCGACACGGGCCCGCTGCACGCGGGTGGAGCGCGGGGGAAGGTTGCTGCGCGTGTCTGCCGGGAGCAGCGGCTCCATCTCCGCGAGGAGGGCTGACACCGAGGGGAAGCGCTCTTCGGGGATGGGCTTGAGGCAGCGCGCGATGATGCCGTCCAGGCGCGGGTCCAGCCCCGCGCGGCGCTGCGAGGGCGGGTCGAAGGTGCCCATGGGCACCTCGCCCGTGACCATCTCGTAGAGCACCACGCCCAGCGCGTAGATGTCCGCGCGCCCATCCACGTTCTTGGCGTCCAGGCGCTGCTCGGGCGCCATGTACGCCACCGTCCCCATGGACATGTGCGTCTGTGTCAGGGCGAAGCGACCGCTGCCCTCCTCGAGGAAGCCGGCGAGCCCGAAGTCGCTCACCTTGGCGATTCCCCCCGCCTGCTCGGCGAAGAGGATGTTCTCGGGCTTCAGGTCCCTGTGGATGATGCCGCGCCCGTGTGCGTAGGCGATGGCACGCGCCACCTCGTGGAAGATGCGCAGCGCGCTCTGGGTGTCGAAGAGGGGGGCTCGCATCACCTCGCGCAGGCTGGGCCCGTCCACGAACTCCATGACGAGGTAGGGCACGCCGTCCGCGTCCCCCTGGTCCACCACCGCGACGACGTTGGGGTGGGAGAGCGCCGCGAGCGCTGCGGCCTCCTTGCGGAAGCGGCTGACGAAGCTCGGCTCCTGCGCGAGCTCCGTGGCGAGAATCTTCACCGCCACCGTGCGCCCGAGCGACAGCTGCACCGCGCGATGCACCTCGCCCATTCCCCCGCGCCCCACGAGCTTCTCGAGGCGGTAGCCGGGGACGTTGCTGGAGAGCCGCGGGCGGCGGACGGTGGTGGAGTCGGACGAGGGAGGCATGGGCCAGCGGAGTGGCGTTCAGGCTACCCGGGTGACCCCCCTCTCCTCAACGACCAAGGTGCAACATTCCGATGTGCTACGAGTGGGATGTTCTGCGTGCTAAGGACGTGCGCGCCTTGAGCGCGAAAAGGGGAGGGGCATGACGGAGGGCCGCTGTCCCTCGTGTGGGGCGTCCCTCGCCTTCACGGCCGGGAGCGCGCGGGTGGTGGTCTGCGCGCACTGCCAGACGGTCGTGGCGCGTGAGGGCGAGCACCTCACCGCCCGGGGGCGTGTCTCGGCGCTGGTGGACACACAGACGCCCCTGCGGCTGGGCCTGTCGGGACGGCACGGCGGCAGCGACTTCCGGCTCGTCGGACACGTGCAGAAGGACCACGGCGCGGGCCCGTGGGACGAGTGGTACGCCCAGTTCGACGACGGACGCACCGCGTGGCTCTCGGAGTCCGAGGGGGCGCTCCACCTGTTGTTTCCCGCGGGGGAGGAGGCGGGTCTGTCACTCGCAAGCCTCCGCCCCGGCGAGCGCCTCAGCCTTCGCGGTCGTCGCTTCACGGTGGAGGAGGTGCGCCGCGCGCGCATCGTGGCCGCGGCGGGCCAGCTGCCCTCGGACGTCTCCGGCACGCCGGAGGGTGTGGCGGTGGACGCCACCGGCTCGCACGGGGAGTTCCTCTCGCTGGACTTCGGCGTGCGTGGCGTGGGCGCGGAGGCCTTCTTCGGCCGGCGCGTGCAGCTTCCGGAGCTGGGCTTCCCCACGGACGTCCTTCAACCGCCTCGCCGCGAGGTGAAGCTTCTGCAGGCGCGCTGCACGCAGTGCAATGGCCCGCTCGAGCTCAAGGCCCCGGACCGCACGCGCCGCGTGGCCTGCCAGTGGTGTGGCGCGCTGCTGGACGCCTCCCACGGGAAGCTCGCCTTCCTCCAGGCGCTCGAGCCGCCCGAGCACCCGCCGCGAATCCCGCTGGGGGCGAAGGGCGTGCTGCAGGGCACCTCGTGGACGTGCATCGGCTTCATGGTGCGCAGCTGCACGGTGGAGGGCGTGCGCTACCCGTGGGAGGAGTACCTCCTCTTCCATCCGGCGCAGGGCTTCTCCTTCCTCCTCTGCTCCGAGGGGCACTGGACGCACCTGCTGCCCATCGCCGCGGGCGACGTCACGGTCGTGCACGGCGTGTCCGCGCACTACCAGGGCCGCCGCTACCGTCCCTTCCAGTCCGTCACCGCCGTCACGGAGTCGGTGGTGGGGGAGTTCTACTGGGAGGTACGCGCGGGGGAGACGGCGGAGGCCACCGAGTACGTGGCGCCACCGTACTCCGTGAGTGAGGACCGGACCCCGGAGGAGGTGACGTACGCGCACGGGACCTACCTTCCTCCGGACGGGGTGCGGAAGGCCTTCGGGCTGAAGGAGCCCTTGCCGCCCCCGCGCGGGATTGCCCCAAGCCAGCCGAACCCCATGAAGGGGCGCGCCGGGCGGAACGCGCGCTGGGCGTTGCTCTACGCGGGCCTGGGCCTCCTCCTGTTCTTCCTCTTCTCCCTTCGGAGCGGGAGCGGGGTGCTCCTCACGGAGGAGGTGGCGGTGCCGCGGGACGCGCAGGGCGGCTCGCCCGAGGCCATGCACTTCAGCGCACCCTTCGAGGTGTCTGGACGCGGCAACCTCCGCGTGGAGCTCACGAGCCCGGTCAGCAACGACTGGCTCGGGGTGCAGGGCGACCTCGTGAACGAGGAGACCGGCGCGGTGAACACCTTCTACGAGGAGCTGTCCTTCTACCAGGGCCGCGACGAGGAGGGCGCCTGGAGCGAGGGAGACCGCAAGGCCACGGCCTTCGTGTCCGCGGTGCCGCCGGGGCGCTACGTGCTCCGGACGACGCCCTTCTTCTCCGCGCCTGGAGACCGGAGCTACGGTGTGGTGCTCGCCATGGCAGGGCCGCGGGCCCTCTGGCTGTTCGTCTTCTGGGGGCTCCTCGCGCTGTTGCCGCTGCTCAGCGCCATGCGGGCCTCCTCCTTCGAGTCGGCGCGGTGGGCGGAGAGCATGTTCGGAGGAGGTGCTTAAGTGACGAGAGTGGTGGGTGGACTTCTGCTGCTCCTCTACGGAGCCATGCTCTTCACCGGCTACGAGCCGTTCGCGTCGAGGGAGCGCGGCAGCGTGCCCGCGGACGCGCGGCGTGGACCGGGAGGCGGGTGGCTGTGGGTGGGTGGCCTACACGGAGGCAAGTGATGCTCGCGGTCCTCAGCTGGGAAGGGGTGCTCTACTCCATCGCCTACGCGGCGGTGGGGCTCCTGTCGTTCACGGTGGGCCTGTGGGTCATCCGCAAGTTGCTTCCGTTCGACATCCACAAGGAGCTCGAGGCGGACCAGAACGTCGCGGTGGCAGTGGTCATCGCCAGCTTCATCCTCGGGCTCGCGGTCATCATCGCCGCCGCCGTGGGCGCCTGACTCTCCGCTCCGTGAAATGAACCGCTCCCTGCTCTTCGTCTCCGTCCTGGTCATCGCCACGTGCGGGCTCGTCTACGAGCTCATCGCCAGCACGCTCGCGAGCTACCTCCTCGGGGACAGCGTCACCCAGTTCTCCACCGTCATCGGCGTCTACCTCTTCGCGATGGGGGTGGGCAGCTGGCTGAGCCGCTTCGTGGAGCGGGGGCTGGCCCAGCGCTTCGTGGAGGTGGAGCTGGCGGTGGCGTTGGTGGGCGGTGGGTGCGCGCCGCTCCTCTTCGCCTCCTTCACGTTCACCGATGCCTTCCGCGTGGTGCTCTACGGAAGCGTGCTCGTCGTGGGCACGCTGGTGGGCCTCGAGATTCCCCTGCTCCTGCGCATCCTCAAGGACCAGGTGCGCTTCAAGGAGCTGGTCAGCCAGGTGCTGACGTTCGACTACCTGGGCGCGCTTGCGGCGAGCCTCCTGTTTCCGCTCCTGCTGGTGCCGCGCCTGGGCCTCGTGCGCACGTCACTGCTCTTCGGCCTCCTCAACGCGGCGGTGGGGCTGTGGAGCACGTGGCTTCTCGCTCCGGTGCTTCCTGCGGTGGAGCGGCTGCGGGTGAAGGCGGTGGTGGTGGTGGCGGTGCTGCTCGTGGGCTTCGGCTACGCGGACAGGATGACGGCCTGGAGCGAGGAAGGGGTGTACCCGGACGAAGTGGTCTTCGCGCGCTCCTCGCCGTACCAGCGCATCGTCATGACGCGCGGGGCGCGCGGCTTCAGCCTCTTCCTCAACGGCAACCTGCAGTTCACCAGCGTGGACGAATATCGCTACCACGAGGCGCTGGTGCACCCGGCCTTCCTCCGCGCGGGGAGCGTGCGGCGGGTGCTGGTGCTGGGGGGAGGGGACGGGCTCGCGGTGCGCGAGGCCCTGCGCTACCCGGAGGTGGAGCGGGTGACGCTGGTGGACCTGGATGCGGCCATCACGTCCCTGGCCACGGGGTATGTGGAGCTCGCGGAGCTCAACGGTGACTCCCTGAAGGACGCGCGGGTGGAGGTGCGCAACGAGGATGCGCTGCGCTTCCTCGCGGAGGACACGGGGCTGTACGACGTGGTGCTGGTGGACTTCCCGGACCCGAACAACTTCTCGCTCGGGAAGCTCTACACCACGCGCTTCTACGGGCTGCTCAAGAAGCGGCTCGCGCCAGACGGTGTGGCCGTCATCCAGAGCACCTCGCCGCTGTTTGCGCGCCGCTCCTATTGGTGCGTGGACACGACGTTGAAGGCAGCCGGCTTCTGGACCGAGCCCTACCACGCGCTGGTGCCTTCGTTCGGCGAGTGGGGCTTCATCCTCGCGGCCCACACGGAGCGCCCACACGTGCGCGAGCTGCCACAGGGCTTGCGTTTCCTCTCGCGCGAGCTGCTCCCCACGCTCACGCTCTTCCCGGCGGATATGTCGCCGCTCCCCGCGGAGGTAAACCGCCTCAACAACCAGGTGCTGGTGCACTACTACGAGGAAGAGTGGCGACGGTGGAACTGAGCCTCACCCGCCGAGAGCTCATCGCAAGCGTGCTCGGAGCGGCTGTGGCCCAGTCCGCGTGCAAGGACACTCAGCCGCGTTCCCCCGTCCCCGGCGCCATCGTGGACCGCGCGGTCCACGCAGGGCACGCGCTCCGCGAAGGCAGCCTCCCGCTGCACACAGGCCCCTTCCGCTCCGTGGACGTCGCCATCGTCGGCGCAGGCGTCGCAGGGCTCTCCGCGGCCTGGCGTCTCGCTGCGGCCGGAGTTCAGGACGTCGTCGTGTGCGAGCTCGAAGCACACGAAGGCGGCACCGCGCGCGGAGGTCGCAACCACGTGGGCGCCTTCCCCTGGGGCGCGCATTACCTTCCGACCCCTCTCCACGACACCGGCCCGGTGATGCGCCTCCTCCACGAGCTGGGCGCAGTCGAAGGCGTGGACGCGCGAGGCCGACCGCACTTCGCCGAGCACGTCCTCATCTCAGAGCCCGAGGAACGCCTGTTCTTCAAGGGCGCCTGGTACGAAGGGCTCTACCTCCGCGCAGGTGCAAGCGCGGAGGACCTCGCGCAGCTCGCACGCTTCGAGTCGCGCATGGCCGCCTTCGCCGCCGCCAGGGACGCACGTGGACGCAAGGCCTTCGCGGTGCCGGTCGCCCATTCCAGCGACGACGGGGAGTGGACGGCGCTCGACCTGCTGACGATGGCGCAGTGGATGGCACAGGCGGGCTTCACCAGCCGCCGTCTCCAGTGGCTCGTGGACTACGCCTGCCGCGACGACTTCGGCACGACGCCGGAATCGACGAGCGCCTGGGCCGGAGTCTGGTACTTCGCCGCGCGGCAGGAAGGCGCGGGCGGTCGCGCGGAGGGCTACCTCTCCTGGCCCGAGGGCAACGCACGGCTCGTGGCACAGCTCGCGCGCAGCGTGACTCCACGCCAGTGGCTGCGCTCCACGCTCGTCCACACGCTCGAACCCATGGACGGCGGTTGCCGCGTGCACGCGGTGGACACTGCGACGGGCGCGCCGGTGGGGCTCATGGCGCGCCAGGTGGTGTTCTGCGGGCCGCGCTTCGTGGCCGCCCGTGTGCTGGCCCCCTGGCGGAAGGCGCCGCCCGCGTGGCTCTCGGCATTCACCTACGCACCCTGGGTCGTGGCCAACCTCACCGTCTCCGCACCGCCGCAGGGACGCGGCTTCCCCCTCGCGTGGGACAACGTCCTCCACGAGAGCCGAAGCCTCGGCTACGTGGTGGCGGGCCATCAGGAGGAGCGGCAGGCGCGCAATGGGACGTGTGTCCTCACCTGGTACTACCCCTTCGCGGACACGGACCCACGGGCCGGGCGCACGCGCATGCTGTCGGCAGGCTACGAGGAGTGGGAAGCGCTGGTGATGGCGGACCTCCTGCGGCCGCACCCGGAGCTCGCGCACACCGCGGAGCGCCTCGAGGTCATGCGCTGGGGGCACGCCATGGTGAGGCCCACCCCGGGCCTCCTGTGGGGTGAGGCACGGCGAGCGGCGCAAGCGTCCGTGGGGGCCGTGCACTTCGCCCACACGGACCTCGGGGGGATTGCCCTCTTCGAGGAGGCCAACCACTTTGGAGTCAGGGCGGCGGAGTCAGCGCTGGCGGACTTGGGACGCAAGGTGGAAAGCTGGCTGTGAGAGCAGGCAGCCTCCGCGCGCTCCTCCGCTTGGTGTACTTGCCCGGCCGGAGGGCGCAGCCCCCGCGGTAGAGTGCTCGCAATGGACTCGACCGGCAGCACGGCCATCCTGCTCAGCGCGGCGGTGATGACGAAGGACAGCATGGGCACGCTGGAGGCATGCCTCGACTCGCTCGACTTCTGCGATGAGATCGTCGTCGTGGACGACTTCTCCACCGACGGGACATGGGAGTACCTGCAGTCCCGGGGCGGGCAGGTCCGGGCCTTCCAGCGGAAGCTCGACACGTTCGCCTCGCACCGTCGGGCGCTCGCCGAGGCGACGCGTGGAGAGTGGATCCTCATCGTGGACGCCGACGAGAGGGCGATGCCCGGACTGGGCGAGGAGGTCCGCGACGTTTTGCGCCGCGGGGCCCGGCACGACGCCTACCACGTCCCCCAGAAGAACGTGCTCCCGGACCACTGGGAGCGGCCGGTGTTCTTCTGGACCTCGCAGAAGCGCCTGCTCCGGAAGGGCCGCGTGCGCTGGGCGGACTCGCAGTGGGTGCACGTTCCGGCCATCCACGAGGGAAAGGCAGGCCGGCTCACGCACGGGCTGCATCACCGCTCGTACGACTCCGTGTCGCACCTGCTCCGCAAGCAGCTCGTCTACGCCCAGAGCAGCGCCCGGCACTTCCACGCACGCGGGCGCCGTGCGTCCATGCTCCGCGCGTGCCTCCACACCGCCGGCGCGTTCCTCAAGTTCTATGTCGCGAAACGGTTGTTCCGTTTCGGCATGGGAGGGCTGACGGTCGCCTCCGCTCTGGCCTTCCACGCGTTCGCAAAGTACGCGCTGCTGTGGGAGCTGGGCTCGGGAGCGCCGGCAACCGAGCGTGCGCGCGTGCCAGGTGAAGCGTCCGCATGACGCCCGACCACTCCTCGGGAACCGTCTCCGTGGACGACGTCACCGTGCAGACGGCGCGAGCCCGTCCACGTCTGCTGTCGTCCTCCTCACGCGCGGTTCTCGCCGTGGGATGGCTCACCACGCTGATGGTATCGTACGCCATCCTGGCCGGCACGGGCTTCACGCTGCGCGACCCTGACTCCACGCTCTACGAGTACATCGTCCGCACCCTCGAGCCGCGTCCGCTCGCCGAGTGGTTGGCGCCGCACTGGCAGCCGGGGCGCTGGAAGCAGGGCCTCTTCCAGGAGCACCTGGCCATCTTCTTCTGGCCCGCGGCGGCGCTGGGGCGGCTGGGTTTCACGCGCGGCATGCTTCTGGCCAACCTCGCGTTCCACCTGGGTGCGCTATGGGCGCTGTTCCGATTGGCGCGCCACCTGGCCGGTGAGGCGGCCGCGTGGGGCGCGGTGTTCCTGTACGCGGTGTCACCGCTCGGCATCCAGTACGTGGCGCGCGGGAACCATGAGAATGCGTGGGCGCTGTGCACCACCGCGGCCTTGCTGTGCTTCCTGCGGCGCCGCGAGGCCCTGCGTTTCTCCGTGGGCTTCGTGGCGTGGGCGGTGGCCGCGTTCGCGGTCAAGGGTGTCCTGGGGCTCCTCCTGTTCCCCGCGGCGTTCGCGCTGTGGCTCGCAGAACGCCCGAGATGGCGCGAGGTGTGGCTCTTCGTCGCGGCACTCGTGGCCGTGGGGCTCACCGCCGCCCTGTACGAGCTGGCGTACGCAGCACACACGGGTGAAAGCTTCTTCGCGGGCTACGTGGGCGCACAGCTCTCCTACGTGGAGCGCGCCGAGGAGACGGGCCTCTGGCAGAAGCTGCTCACTCCGGCGTACTACGCGGCCAATCTCCTCTACTTCGCGCTTCCAGGGTCACTCCTCCTGCTGGTCGCGCTGGTGCGTCCCTCACGCCCCCTCACCTCCCATCCGAGCTCTCTTCCAGATTCCCCTCCAACTTCCCCTCTCCCTCTGGGAGAGGGACAGGGTGAGGGGGTTGTGCGTCAGCGCATCACCGCGAGCACGGGCCTGCGCCTCGTGATGCTCGCGGGCGGAGCAGCGGTGCTCGGCGTCTCTCTCATGACGCGGAGGGCAGCGCGGTACGTGTTCCCCGTCTACCCGTGGCTGGCCATTCCCGCGGCGCAGGAGGCGCTGCGGCGCTGGCCACGACTCGGGCGATTCCTCGACGCGCGTGCACAGCTGCTGCCGTGGGTCCTGATGGGGGTCGTGCTGCTCGTCGTCTGCGGGCGTGCATTGACGAACTCAGTGCTCACACAGCACATCAATCCGTTGCGCTAGTAGCTCCCCTTCACACCCAGCAGCGGCAGCACGAGCGGGATGCTGATGGCCTCTTTCCGCGGGGCACCGAGGAACGGGCGCAGGTCCACCGGTGCCGGCGTGCCGGGCAGGGCCACGGGCCCCGATTCGTACGTGTAGTTGAACCCCGTCACCTCGCGGCTGAAGGTGACGTTGAGGAAGTCCAGGTACGCCTCGAGCGCGAACTCGTCGAACGCGAACGCCTTCGCCACCCGCAGGTCCATACGCACGAAGTAGGGCAGGCGGCCCACACGGTCCCGGTCCACCGGCCTCCAGCTGCCGCCGAAGTCGTCCGGCTCCAGCGTGTGCGCCTGCCGCGAGGCGCCCATGGTGCCGAACTCGGGCCTCCCCGTGTTGAAGTGCACCGTCGTTCCCGCGGTGACGCTGCCCGGAAGCTGGAAGCTGAGCGCCAGGTTGAGCACGTGCGTCTGGTCGTACGTGAACGGAACCTCCCGCCGGTCCTCACTCACGACGTGGCCAGCGGCGTCGTAGCGCGGGAACGTCTCCCGACGCATGCTGCGCGACAGCGTGTAGCTCACCCAGCCGAACCAGTTGTCTCCGAGCGGGTGGCGCACCATCAGCTCCAGGCCGTACGACCAGCCGTCCCCCGCCGGGCTGTCCGCAGCGCTCGGGAGCTGCTCGCGCAGGGGCTCCTCCGCGCTGGCGCCCCCCTCTGGAGCCAGCGGCGTCCGCTCGGCCAGCGGGTCGAACTCCACCGTGCGCGTGAGCCGGTTGAGGTAGACGTCCGCGCTGACCTCCAGCCCGCGAAGCACGTGCCACTCCGCGCCCAGGGCTCCCTGCCAGGACTCCTGCAGTCCCGAGGACAGGCCCGCGAGGTCCAGCACCGGCAGCTGGATGAGGGTGGTCGGGGGCTGGTGGTACAGGCCCGCGCCACCCTTCAACGTGAACGCGTCCCCCAGGCGCCTGCGCACCGCCAGGCGCGGCTCCACCGCGAAGAACATGCTGCCCGCGAGCAGACGGTAGCCGTCCACGCGCAGCCCGGGCGTGAGAGTCCAGCCGTCCCACGCCGAGTGCGAGAGCTCCGTCCACGCGCCGGAGAAGAGGACCTCCGCGAGCGGCTGCACCTCCCGGACCTCGCGCACCTTGGGCACGCGATTCAGGTTGGCGGGCTGAGGCTCCAGCTCACGCCGCACCACCCCGGCCTCCGCCGTGCGGCGGTCCAGGTCCGCGCCGACGGAGAGCGTGACACCCTCCGCGAGCGGCAACGCGTAGCCCAGCCTCCCCACCACGGACATCTGCCCCACCTGCATGGTGAGCCCCAGCGCACCGAGCGCGGTCTCGGTGAGGCCCTCGGTGACGGCCTGGTCCATTCCCCAGGTGAGCCCAGCCTCCAGGGTGCCCGGCCCCAGGGGCGTGCGGTGGCGGAGGTCCACCCTGTGGAAGCGCGTGGACTGCAGGACGGTGCTGCCTCCCTCCTCGTCCACGCGCACCCCCGCGGTGTCCGAGGCGCCGAAGGCGAGGAGCTGCAGCTCACCGGCACCCAGCTTCTGTCCCACCCGCCCCTGATAGTCGTAGAAGTCCAGCACCACCTGCCCCTCGCCGCGCGTGAGGCCCTCCGCCAGGCCCATCGCGAGGAGGGGCGTGTACGAGATGCGGCCGGCCGCGCTCGCGGAGGTCCCGGTCTCCCGGAAGGGGTAGGAGGCGAAGAGGCCTGCGTTGACGAGGTCCGCGTAGCCCGTGGCATGGAGGCCCTTCCCCTGCGGGCGGCTCACCCGTCCCTCGACCACGCCGCCCGTGAGCCTGCCGTAGCGCGCCGGCGCGGTGCCGGGCATGAAGTCCAACCCGTCGAGGAAGTCCGGGTGCACCACCGCCGGCCCGAGCAGCGAGTGGAACAGCATGGGCACGCGCACCCCGTCCACGAAGTAGCCGGTGGCCGCCGGCTGGGTGCCACGCACGACGGGGTAGGGCAGGCCGGACATCACGCTGCTGACGCCCGGCATCAGCATCACCACGCGGAAGGGGTCCCCCATGGCGCCTGCCACCTCGCGCGCCTCGACGCCGGCGAGCCGCACGCGGCTCACCTCGGTGCGCTCGCGCGTGCCGCGCACCACCGTCTCGTAGGCGGCCAGGTGCGCCGGCTCCAGCCCGTACACCACCTCCACCTGCTCACCTGCGCGCAGCACCTCCTCGAAGCGCGCCGCCAGGTGGCCCTGGGCCACCACCTCCAGCGTGTGCGTCCCCTCCGGCAGCTCGAGCGCGAAGCCGCCCTCGGCGTCCGTCTCGACCGGGGCTCCGTTCTCACCTCCGACGCGCACCAGGGCGCCCGGGACGGGCCTGCGGTTGCCCCGCGTCCTCACCGTCCCCACGAGCCGGCCGGTGGGCCGGTGGGCCGGCGCGGCCACCTGCGCAGGCGCCTCGAAGCGGTAGGTGAAGGCGAGTCGCACCGGCACCGGTGCCCCGTCCAGCCGCGCCGGGATGAAGCGGAGGCGAGGGGCCGCGTGCAGCGCCGCGGTGGTGAAGAGGGGATGGTTGCTCCGCACCACCTCGGCGAGCTCGACCTCGCCCTCGGCGTCCACCACCACCTCGAGCACCACCTCGCCGGCCACGCCGTCGGCCGCCAGCTCCGGCGGATAGGCCGCGGGCGCGTCCGCGAGCAGCGTGGGTGGGGTGAGCCCGGGCCCCGCTGCGGGCTCCTCCGTGGCGCCTGCCGGGAGGGCGGGCAGGAGGTGGGCCAGCAGCACCCAGACGCTGAGGCGCAGGTGCTGCGGGAGGCGAGCGACGGTGCCGCACGTCGCCACACGCCTCCCGTCCCTGGACGGTCGGTGCTCGAGCGGAACCATGGTTGAGCCACGGGGACTTGCTGACCGTCCCCACCTCCAGAGTGGAGGCAAGGTGACCTGGGAAAGGCCCCGCGTGAATCCGTTCCGGGGATGGGGCCAGCGTCTGATGGCGCACGCAGCTAGAGTATGCGGGGTGAGAATCGTCTCGTGGAACGTGAACGGCCTGAGGGCCTGTCACCAGAAGGGCTTCCTGAAGTGGATGAAGGGAGCGAAGGCGGACGTGGTGGCGGTCCAGGAGGTGCGGGCCCGGCCCGAGCAGCTCCCCGAGGAGCTGCGTGCCCCGGAAGGGTGGAACGCGCACTTCTCCCCCGCAGAGCGTCCAGGCTACAGCGGCGTGGGGCTGTACTCCCGTCAGGCACCCGACGCAGTGGACACCATGCTCGACGTGCCGGCCTTCGACGCGGAGGGGCGGCTGCAGTGTGCACGCTTCGGGAAGCTCCTGTTGGTCAACGGCTACTTCCCCAACGGCAACGGCAAGGAGCGCGACAACAGCCGCATCCCCTTCAAGCTGGACTTCTATCGCCGCCTCTTCGAGGTGCTCGAGGCGCCGCTGCGCGACGGGACACCCGTCCTCGTCATGGGGGACTTCAACACCGCGCACACCGAGCTGGACCTGGCGCGCCCGAAGGACAACCGGGAGACGAGCGGCTTCCGCCCCGAGGAGCGCGCGGAGTTCTCCCGCTTGCTCGACGCCGGCTGGGTGGACACGTTCCGCCACTTCGAGAAGCGTGGGGGGCACTACAGCTGGTGGAGCCAGCGCTTCGGCGTGCGCGAGCGCAACGTGGGCTGGCGCATCGACTACGTGCTCGCCTCGCCGGGGGCCATGCCCTTCGTGAAGGGGGCGGCCATCCACGCGAAGGTGATGGGGAGTGACCACTGCCCGGTGAGCGTGGAGGTGGACCCGGCCATCAGAAGGTCCCGCTGAGCGCGACGTGCTCCGGGCTGGCGCTCACGCGGAGCTCCAGCGGAGCAGCCTCGCCACTCCCGCGCGGATGGAGCAGCACGGGCACCGCCCACCCGACCGCGGCCCCCACCGTCGCCCCCACGAGCACGTCCGTCAGGAAGTGCCGGTCCGCGGCCATGCGCAGCACCGACACCGTGGCAGCGAGCGGCAGCCCTGCCGCCCACAGCAACCAGCGCCCCTCGCGGCCGCGGAGCTCCGCCACGGTCGCGGTGGCCACCACCGCCGCGAAGGCGAAGCTGGTGTGGCCGCTGAAGAAGGACATGTTGCGGTCCGAGGAGCGGGGCAGGGTCGCGCGCTCCTCCGCGGTGAGCCTGTAGGCCCAGGGACGCTCGCGCGCCACGGCGAACTTCACCGAGTGCGTGACGAGCCCGGAGAGCACCACTGCCTCGGCAACCATCAACGTGTCCTCGGCCACCTGGCCCCAGTCCCCCGTGCGGGACGCCAGCACCGTCTGCAGGCCGAGCGTGGTGAGCGGAACGGCCACGTACCCGAGCCGGTCGCTCCACTCCTGTGCGGGCCGCCCCAGGCCCATCGCCCCCATGCCGAGCCCGAGGCTGTCCAGCGGGTTGAGCGCGTCCTCACCGGTGGCCCCATCCCTGTCGCACCAGCGGCAGCGCTCCGCGGAGAGCAGGGGCTTCATCCACGTCTCCGCGCTCAGCCACAGGACCGCGCCGCCACCGGCCAACAGGCCGTCCCGCATCCAGTCGAAGCGGAGCGGCTGCCCCGGTGCGAGCACGGCCGGGGGAAGCGCCTCCTTCGGGGCCGGCGGAGCTCCCGCGTGAGGGGACGATGCGAGCGCCAGGCCCAGGAGGAGGGGGAGCGTGACTGCGGCGACCATGGTTGGAGTCCGGGGCGAAACCACCCGTCTCCGGGCGAGGCTCCCATACACCGGCGAGGCGCGGTGTGTCGTGCTCGTTCCACGCACCGGCGCCCCTCGAACGCGCAGGCTCCCGGCCGAAGCTTCCGACGTCACATCTGTCACGGGACGGTGTGGGTGCAAACTGACAGTCGAGGCTTGCGTCCGGGCCCCCGCTGGCACAGAACCCCGCGACCTGCTCCGGCGGCCCCGCGGTGCCCATGGCTCCTTTCTCTCTCTTCTCCCCGGCACTGCGCCATCATGGCCGGACTCTTCCGTGGGGCCGTGCGGGCGCGAGGCGCTGCGGATTGCTCGCCGTGTGCCTCGCGCTCGTCTGGGCCGGGAGCGCGCGCGGGCAGGAGAACCACTTCAATCCCGGGCTCATGGGGGCCAACGCCCTCCCGCCCCAGCCGGGCGAGGCGCCCTGGGTGGTGGACGAGTGGGGCGTCCTCCTCTCCGTGGCGGCTCAGCAGGCCCGCCCCGTGGGGGGAGGGCGCGACCTCTCCCTCACCTTCCCGTTCCGCGTGGACTACGGCTTCGCCAGACGTGTCTCGCTCATCGTCGAGGGCACGCCCGTGGAGGCGTGGGTCGTCTCGCAACAGACGGCCGAGGCCTGGCGCCCCACGCGCGGGCAGGGGCTGACCAAGGGGGACATCCGCATCGGCGCCAAGTTCCTCCTCTACGAGGGCAGCCCAACCTTTCCGGGCGTGGCCTTCCGCGCGCTCACCAAGACGACCACCGGGAAGGGCGGCCCGGACCGGCGCTTCATGGACGCACCGGGCTACCTGTTCGACATCATCGGCGGGAAGCAGTTCGCCATCTCCGAGTCGCTCCGGCTCGAGGCCTGGCTCGCCGCGGGCTTCCTCGCCTGGCAGCAGGCGGGCTTCGGCCAGAACGACGCGCTCTCCTTGAGCGCGACTGTGCTCGCGCACCTGCGCTTCGGCACGGTGCGCCTGGAGGCGCGCGGCTACCGGGGCTGGCAGAAGTACGACAAGCCGCTGGTCCTCTCCGCGGGAGTCGAGCTTCCGCTCTTCGGGGGCAACAGGTTCATCACCACGGTGAACTACAGCGTCAGGGACCCGCTCCTCGTGGGCGTGCAGCTGGGTGTGCGCTTCGGGACGGCGGGCGGACCCCCGGAGGCCGGGACGGGGAGCTAGTTCCTGAAAGGAAGTCCACACGTGTCCACGCACCGGGCGTGGCTCTTCGGCCCGAGGACAGACGCGGCCGTCTTCGCGGGCAGCGCGCTCGCCTCGGGCCTGCTCGCCTGGGCTTCGCCGTGGCTCACCTCCACCGGCGAGACACCGCTCTGGGCCTGGGTGATGTTCGTCCTGGCCATCGACGTGGCGCACGTCTGGGCGACCCTCTTCCGCACCTACCTGGACGGGGAAGAGCTGCGCCGCCGCCCCCTCCTCTACGTGGGCACCCCGCTCCTCGCCCTCGCGGTGGGCATCGTGGCGTCCCTGTACGGCCCCCTCGTCTTCTGGCGCCTGCTCGCCTACGCCGCGCTCGCCCACTTCATCCGCCAGCAGTACGGCTGGGTGGCCCTCTACGGACGCCGCGCGGGCACCCCCGCGTGGGAGCGCCGCCTGGATGGGGCCGCCATCTACGCCGCGACACTCGGGCCTGCGGTCTGGTGGCACGCGAACCTCCCGCGACCCTTCTGGTGGTTCGTCGAGGGTGACTTCGCGCCCCTCCCCACATGGATGGGCACCGCCGCGCTCGCCGCACACGCGGCAATCCTCGCCGCCTGGTGCACCCTCCAGCTCGGGCGCCTCCTCGCCGGCAGCGGCGTCCACCCGGGCAAGGTGCTGCTCGTCGCCGCCACCTGGAGTGCGTGGTTCGGCGGCATCGTCCTGGCGCGGGACGACCTCGCCTTCACGGTGATGAACGTCACGCTCCACGGCGTCCCCTACCTCGTTCTCCTCTGGCGATACGCACGGGGGCGCGCCGCGGAGGAGGGCAGGGCGTCCACGCTGCTCCGCCTGGGGCTGCCGGGCTTCCTCGGCTTCCTCCTCGTGCTCGCCTTCCTCGAGGAGCTCCTCTGGGACCGGCTCGTCTGGCACGAGCGACCCCTCCTCTTCGGGGAGGGCAGCGTCACGCTGGCGGACGATGCACTTGCCCTGTTAGTTCCTCTTCTTGCTCTCCCGCAGGCGACACACTACCTGCTGGACGCCTTCGTCTGGAGGCCGGGGCGCGACGCGCGACTCCTCACGCGTCTCGGCTGGGCCCACGCAGGCGAGGCCCAGCCTTAAGGTGCCTGCGCATCCCGCTTGACGGAGGTGAGCGACATGTCGCGGCTGCTCCTGGTGTCCAACCGACTTCCGGTGACGGTGAAGCTGGAGTCGGGGCAGGTGCAGGTCGCGCGGAGCGCGGGTGGGCTGGCCACGGGTCTCTCGGGGCCGCACGAGCAGTCGCAGGGACTGTGGCTCGGCTGGCCGGGCGACGTGACGCGTCTGGGCCCGACGCAGGTGGCGGACCTGGAGTCGCGGCTGCTCGACCTGCGCTGCGTCCCCCTCTACCTCACCGCCGCGGAGGTCAACCGCTTCTACGAGGGGTTCAGCAACCGCGTGCTGTGGCCGCTCTGCCACTACATGCTGGACCGCATCCCGCTGCACTCCCGCGACTGGGAAGTCTACAGGCGGGTGAATCAGCGCTTCGCGGACAAGGTGGCCGAGCACCATCAGCCGGGAGACACCATCTGGGTGCACGACTACCAGCTGATGCTGGTGCCCCGGATGCTGCGCGAGAGACTGCCGGATGCGCGCATCGGCTTCTTCCTGCACATCCCCTTCCCATCCTCCGAGGTGTTCCGCACGCTGCCCTGGCGCGAGGAGGTGCTGCGGGGCCTCCTGGGGGCCGACCTGGTGGGCTTCCACACGCCCAGCTACGTGCGCCACTTCGCCACGTCGCTCCTGCGCCTCCTGGGGCTCGAGGTGGACGGAGACGAGGTCCACGACGAGGGACGCACCGTGCGCCTCGGCGCCTTCCCCATGGGCATCGACGCGCGGGAGTTCGAGCGGTTGGCGGAGACCCCGGCGGTGCTCGCCGAGGCGGGCAATCTGCGCGTGCGCAACCCGGAGCTCAAGCTCGTCCTCGGCGTGGACCGGCTGGACTACACCAAGGGGATTCCCAGACGCCTGCTCTCCTTCGAGCGACTCCTGGAGCGCGAGCCCTCGCTGCGCGGCAAGGTGCGGCTCATCCAGGTGGCGGTGCCGAGCCGCACCGGCGTGGAGGACTACGCGCGCTACCGCGAGCAGGTGGACGAGCTGGTCGGCCGCATCAACGGCACCTACGGCACCGTCAACCACACGCCCATCCACTACCTCTACCGCTCCATTCCGCAGAACACGCTGGTGGCGCTCTACCGCGGCGCGGACGTCATGTACGTCACGCCACTGCGCGACGGGATGAACCTGGTGGCCAAGGAGTTCGTCGCGTCGCGGCCGGACGGGGACGGCGTGCTGGTGCTGAGCGAGTTCGCCGGTGTCGCGGGGGAGCTGGCGGATGCGCTGAAGGTGAACCCCTACGACGTGGAGGGCATGGCGCGCGCGCTGCACGAGGCGCTGCACATGCCCGAGGCGGAGCGGCGGTCGCGGATGGGACGGATGCGCGCGAGGGTGCTCGAGCACGACGTCCACCGCTGGGTGCACGGCTTCCTGGGCGCGCTGAAGGCGGTGACGGCGCCCGAGGAGGCGCCCGCCGCCCGCCCCGCGACACGTGAGGAGCTGGCGGCCCTGGTGTCGCGGCTGCGGAAGGCGCCGGCCCGGGTGCTGCTCCTGGACTACGACGGCACGCTCGTGCCCCTGCAGCCACGGCCGGAGATGGCGGCACCCACGCCGGAGCTCCTCTCCATCCTCGGAGCGGTGGCGCGTGTGCCGGGCACCTTCGTGCACGTGGTGAGCGGCAGGCCGCGCACGGTGCTGGAGGAGTGGCTGGGTCAGCTGCCGGTGGGCCTGCACGCGGAGCACGGGCTGTGGAGCCGTCTCTCGCCCGACGCGCCGTGGGAGATGATCGCGGACCTGGACCTCTCCTGGAAGCCGCGCGCGCTCCAGCTGATGCGCCAGTACGCGGACCGCACGCCGGGCGCGCTGGTGGAGGAGAAGACGGCGAGCGTCGCGTGGCACTACAGGCTCGCGGACCCGGAGTTCGGTGTGCAGCAGGCACGCGAGCTCAGGATGCACCTGGCGGAGCTCTTCACGGCGTCCGGGCTGGAGGTGCTGCCCGGCAACAAGATTGTCGAGCTCCGCCCGCGCGGCGTGCACAAGGGGCGCATCGTGGAGCGCGTGCGCGCGTGCACTCCCGCGGATGCGCTCCTGGTCGCCTTCGGGGACGACCGCACGGACGAGGACCTCTTCGCGGCGCTCCCCGAGGGAGCCGTGGCGGTCGCGGTGGGCCAGCGCCCCTCACGCGCCAAGGTGCGGCTCCGGGACCCGGCCGCCGTTCTCAATCTGCTCCGGGCCCTCCACTGACCCAAGCTCCCCTCTCCCTCTGGGAGAGGGACAGGGTGAGGGCAAGCGCGCTCCTCTACCGTCGAACCAGCGTCAGCTTCCGCGCGAACGCCTGGTCCACCTTGCCGAGGAACGCCTTGAACGCGCCGTAGTCCTGAGCCTTCACGCGCGCCACGGAGAGAACGAGCTCGCTCTCGGCGACCACCTGGTTGCCCTCGCTGCGGTAGCGCACGGTGAGCGCGCCGAAGGGGGACTCCTCGCGCACGTCCCTCGGCTGGCCCGCGAGCGCGTAGCCCTCGGGCAGCGTGAAGCGGTACGTGTACCGGTGCGTCCACGGCGTGCCCATCACGAGGTCGTACCGACGCTCGCCGAGCGGAGCGAAGGCCTGCGTGTACGCGCGCCCGGTGCCGAAGGGGAGGATGCGCAAGGTGCCGTCCTTGGACACCTCTGCGAAGCGCGGCACCTTCATGTCGAAGGCGAGCCGCACGTCGTCGTCCAGGCGGGTGGTGTCGTTGATGTCCACTTTGCCCACCGACACGCCGGGGAAGCTCTGCGCCCAGCCCTGCTCGAAGACGGCCTTGCGCGTGGCGTGAGCACGATAGCTGCGGCGCTGCTCGGGCGCGGCCTGGCCGGACACCTTGCTCTCGCCCGTCATCTCCGCGCTGCCGTCCGCCTTCAGCACCACGCCCAGGGACAGCGCGGTGACGTTGTCCTCCGCGCGCGCCTCGGGAATCGTGAGGAAGGTGCTCTTGCCGCCGGGCTCCACCACCAGGACGTTGGCGGTGCGGTCCGCGCTCGGCAGCTCGCGCGCGTTGTGGAACTCCGCCGTGCCGTCCAGCCACAGGTCGAACTTGGGCACGTACAGGATTGCGTGGTTGAAGGCGGCGAGGCTCGCGGGCTTGCCGGAGAGCGCGCCCAGGTTGCGCATGCGCAGCAGCACCAGCTTGCTGTCGATGCCGGCCACCTTCAGCAGCGCGTGGATGAGGCTCGCCTTGTCCTTGCAGTCGCCGAAGCGGCGCGCGAGCACCCGGTCCACGCGGTACGGCTTGTAGCCGTGGATGCCGAACTCGAGCGCCACGTAGCGCGTGTTCGTCACGACGAAGTTGTAGAGGGCGCGCACGACGGCGAGCTCGTCCTTGCGGTCTACGCCCTTGAGCACCTCGTCCACGGTGCGGCGCAGCTCGTCGTTGGGGGTGAGCTGGTCGCGCACGAGGCCCCAGTAGTAGCGGCCCACCTGCTCCCACGTCTGGTAGGTGGACACGTGGAGCGTGCTCGCCACCTCGGACCAGCCGGGCATTCCAGGCTCGGGCACCACGCGCGGCACGCTCCGGGCGCGCCAGGCGTACAGCGTGCGGCCCGCCTCCGGCTCCGTGCGCTCGTGCTTCAGCCCCGGCAGCTCACCCTCGTTCCAGTAGAGGGTCCGCTCGCGCGGCATGTCCACCTGGTACTGGTAGCGCACCTTGGGCGCGGTGGCCTGGACGCTCTCCACGTCCCCCCAGTAGTCGCTCAGGAGGTTGTCCTGCGCGGTGTCGTCCACGCGGTACTGGAGCTCGAGCACGTCACCCGAGCTGAGCGCGGGGAAGGAGAGCACGCGCGCGCGCGCGTCGTAGTACATGCCCGTCCAGGGCTCGTTCATCTGCCGGTCCTGCTCCCCGTAGGCCTCCACCACGCTGCCGTCCGGCTTGGTGAT
>JAKEEX010000859.1 GCA_022616315.1 Myxococcaceae bacterium | reverse complement strand
CCCGACGGCCAGGATACGTGCCCCAACGAGCCCGGCCCCGCCGAGTACGAGGGCTGCCCCGACAGGGACGAAGACCAGATTCCGGACAACATCGACCGCTGCCCCGACCTCCCCGGGCCCGCGGAGAACGATGGGTGCGAGTTCGCTGATGAGCCCCAGGTCGTGGTGGAGAGCGACCGGCTGCGCGTCCGCGGCAATGTGCTCTTCGAGACCGGGAAGGCGAAGATCCAGAGGCAGTCTTTCAAAATGCTGGATGAGGTCGCCGCTGTGCTCAGTAAGAACATGGAGCTCGGGCCCGTGATTATCGAGGGGCACACGGACGATGTGGGGAATCGTCCTTACAATCAGGTGCTCTCGGAGCGGCGTGCTCGGGCGGTCCTCGAGTACCTCGTGGGCAAGGGGATTGCGAAGGAGCGGCTGCGGTCGTCGGGATTTGGGGAAGACAGGCCTGTGGCGGATAACAGGACGGTGCTTGGGCGGGCGAAGAATCGCCGCGTGGACTTCAAGCTGCTTCGCGAGGAGGTGGAGAGCACCTCGGAGCGGGTGGTGCAGCCGGGGGAGGAGACTCGCGCTACGGAGAGTCCTCAGTAGGGGGACTCAGGAGCTTGGGCTTCGATCGAACCCCCTCACCCTGTCCCTCTCCCAGGGGGAGAGGGGAACTTGGGGGAAGTTGGGGGGAAGTTGGTTGGGGGGAGTTGGGGCTCTGGAGCTATTCGGAGGCCAGGGCTGCTTGGACCATTCGCCTCAGCTGCGGCTCGGTGAGGGCACCGCTCGTGGACTCGAGGAGCTGGCCCTTCCGGTCGACGAAGTAGAGCGTCGGCAGCGAGGTGATGTTGTAGGCGCTCAGCATCTCGCTGTCCGCGAAGGCCACGTAGGGCAGGAGACCGGGGACCGTCATCTGCGCCCAGCCCGTCACGTCCTCGGGCGACTCGAAGTCGGCGTTGACCGCCAGGAAGACGAGGCCCTTGTCCTGGTACTCGCGCGCCAGCGTCACGAGGGCCGGCATCTCCTCTCGACACGGCGGGCACCAGGTGGCCCAGAAGTCGAGCATCACCACCTTGCCCTTCAGGTCCTCCAGGCCCAGCGTTCCACCCTCGAGACGGGCAACTCTGAAGCTGGGGGCCGGACGACCGGAGGCCACCATGCGCTGGGCCTTCTGCTCCAGCCAGCCCTGCACCGCGAGCGCGGCCACCGCCGCCACCACGAGGGCTCCCACCAGGAGGCGCCCCGCCCAACCCTTTCGCTGCTGCACTTCAGGTTCCATCGTCACGTTCTCCGGCGCGCCTGGTACCACACCAGCGCCCCGTGCACACCGCGCAACACCCGCCGCACGCTCGTCCTGAGCACCGGCCTCGCCACCACCACGCCCGCCAGCGTGGGCCCCGCCCGGTAATAGAGCCGCACGGCCGCTCGACCCCACGCCCTCGGCCACAGCACCTCGTCGCGGAAGCGGCGGAACGCGACGAGCTCCGGCGCGTCCTCCCCGAATGCGGCCGTCGCCACGAAGCACGCGCCCGGCCGCGTCACCCAGAGGATGCGCCCGCTCGTGAGGTTCACCACGCTGCGCAGCTGCTTGGCGTCGCTGTACACGAAGCCCACGAAGTCGCGCCGCGCGAGGCTGAACTCGGTCCGGCTCGCGTCCTGGAACTCCACGCGCGACACCGCGCCATCCAGCTCGTCCACCTCCACCGTGAAGTGCCGCGCCCCGCTCTCCTGCCGGACCGACACGCCGCGCACGTCACCGAAGAAGCCCAGGAATGCCGTGCGACAGTGCGGGCAGCTGAACCCGTGCAGCGAGCCCGTCGCGGGGAGCTGATAGCCATTCGCCTGACGACACGCCGGGCAGCACAGCTTGACGCTCAGCGTGGCCTCTTCGCGCGGATCGTACCGGGAGACGCCTGACGCTCTGTCGAACACGGCGAGCTGCGCTTCGTCCGAGCGCGTCCAGTGCCGCTGGCCCATGGCCGCGTGGCGCTCGCGCGCGCCCGCCTCCAGCCAGGCCTCCTCGGCCGCCTTCAGCTTTCCGACGGCGAGGAAGCACAGCACCGCCAGGTACGACTCCAGCGCCTCCAGCAGCGCCCGCGCCTGGGGGTCCTCGCCTCCCTCGCGCAGCAGGGCCAGCCCCACCGCGAGCAGCTCCGCCCCTTCGTCCCTCAAGCCCGCCGCGCGCGCGAGCAGAGGGTCCTCCCGGCGGAGGTACACGGGAGGCTCCGGCACCTGCGAGAAGAAGTGCGCGCACCCCTGCCGCAGGCGCTCGAGGGCGGCCTCCCTTCCTCCCGCGGGCATGGGCAGGGTGCGGGAGCGCGCACGCGCAGCCCGCAGCAACTCTTCCGGCTGCATCACACCGCCACACTAACGGTGCCCCCCTCGTGTAGGTGTCGAAAACTGGCCCCGTCCCTCGGTCTGATGTAGGCACAGGTGGGAGGAGGCACAGACCTATGGGCGTATTGAAGTTCCTCGTGTGGACAGGGTGCGCGGTGGGGCTGGGCATCTTCCTGGCGACTCACCAGCACCAGGGGCGCACTCCCCTGGAGCACGCGCAGAGGGCCTGGTCCGAGCACGTCTCCGACGAGCGGATGGCTGCCTGGACGGGCACGGTCGAGGGCGCCTGGGAGGACGCCCACAGCGCCGTGAGCGGCGAAGAGCCTCGGAAGAAGGCGCCGCGCGAAAGCCACTCGGCCGAGGACCGCAAGTCCCTCGAGCGGCTCATCCGACAGCGCGCGGACAAAGAGGCACGGTAGCGCGACCCGCACGCCCTCGAGTCACCACTGCGCCCGGCCTCCGGTTGAGTGCCCGACGCGGTGCTCCCCTCCTGCCCTTCTCCCCTGCCTCGCTGCCTCCCTACCTTGACTCGGTCGCGTGACGCGCGAGCAGGGGCGGAGGCGCTGTCTGATGGCGGGAGCGCAGCATGTGAGGGTGGCGCTGGCAGTCCTGCTGCTGGGGACCGGCGCATGGGCGGCGGGCGCCGAGCGTCTCTGGGTGGAGGCGCAGAACCTCCAGGTGCTGAGGGAGCGCAGCTCACTCGCCGACGTCGCGCGCAGGGCCATGCCTGCCGTGGTCTCCATCACCACCCAGCCCACCGCCGCGGCGCTCGCTCAAGGGGGCACCGACGCGCAGCAGGGCATCGGCTCGGGCTTCGTCATCCATCCGGACGGCTACATCCTCACCAGCGCGCACGTGGTGGAGGGTGCCGGTGAGGTGCGCGTCACCCTCCTCCACCCGGACGGCTATCCGGAGGAGACCACCGCTCGCGTGGTGGGCCAGGACACCCGCACCGACACCGCGCTCCTGAAGGTGACCGTCACGCGCAAGCTGCCCGTCCTCACGCTCGGCAGCGGCAATGACCTGCAGCTCGCCGACTGGGTGGTCGTCATCGGCAATCCGTTCGGCCTGTCGCACTCGGTGAGCGTGGGCGTGGTGAGCTTCCAGGGGCGCACGGACGTCACGCCCGCGGGCCGCGACGGCGACTTCGACTACATTCAGACGGACGCCTCCATCAATCCGGGCAACTCGGGCGGGCCCGTCCTGGACCTCAACGGCAACGTCGTGGCCATCGCCAACGCGGTGAACGTGTCCGGTCAGGGAATCGGCTTCGCCATCCCCATCGACATCGCGAAGGCCGTGGTGCCCCACCTCAAGCGCTATGGCGAGGTCCGCCGCGGGTGGATTGGCATCGCCGTGCAGGACCTCACGCCGTCTCTCGGCGCCTCCCTGGGCATCAAGGACGAGCGCGGCGTCGTCATCTCGGACGTCACTGACGGCAGCCCCGGCGCCAAGGCCGGGCTTCGCGTGGGGGACATCATCACCGAGGTGGACACCGCGCCCATTCCGCGCGCGCACGTGCTGCGCTGGAGGGTGTCCACGCGCGGCGCGGGCCGCACCGTGGACCTCGCGGTGCGCCGCCACGGCCGGCCGTTGAAGGTGAAGGTGACTCTGGAGGCCATGGAGGTACCTGAGCCGGGGCCCGCGCAGAAGGCGGCGGTTGGTGGTGGCGGCGCGTCCTCGCAGCTCACGCTCTTTGG
>JAKEEX010000142.1 GCA_022616315.1 Myxococcaceae bacterium | reverse complement strand
TGCGCGAGACGGCACGCGAGCTCTCGGAGCTGCGCGATGCTCCGCCCGAGCTGGCCTCGACGCTCGCCAACATCTCCGACGTCACGGGCCGGCGCGTGCGGTCCACCTCCGACTTCCGCAAGGTCTACGCGCGCATCACGACACGACGGGGTGGTGACTCCCTGGACGTGGGCCGTCGCCTGGGCCAGCTGGTGGAGGAGGAGGTCGCGGCACTGGAGAAGGACGTCCTCTACCTGGAGTCCCTGCTCGACAGGCAGCGGCTGCAGAACCTCCAGGAGCTGGCGCGCCAGCTGTCCCAGGAGCGCCGCGAGCTCGCGTCCCTCATCGAGCAGTACAAGAACGCCCCCACCGAGGAGCTGCGCGCGGACATCCTCCGCGAGGTGCAGCAGCTGCGCGAGAGGGTGGCCGAGCTGATGCAGCGCATGAGCGAGCTCGCGAAGGGCATCCGCGACGAGCACCTCAACGCCGAGGCCATGCAGGAGATGATGCAGGAGGGCGACATGCGCTCGGCGCTGGACGACGTCGAGCAGCTCATGCGCGAGGGCAAGAGCGACGAGGCGCTCGCCAAGCTGCAGGAGCTCGCCATGCAGATGGAGCAGATGGTCCAGAACTTCGACCGCGCGGATGGCGAGCTGGGCAGCGAGCAGTTCCCCGAGCTCGCGGAGAAGTTCGAGCAGTTCATGAAGGAGCTGCAGGACACGACGAAGCAGCAGGAGCAGGTGGCGCAGGCCTCCCAGGACATCCGCGACCGCGCGCGCGACGCCAGCCGCGACCGGCTCCAGCAGCGGGGCAAGGCCCTCAAGGAGGAGCTGCAGAAGGCGCTCGAGCGCGCCGAGAAGGACTACCAGCAGGTGGAGCCCCAGGAGCTCAACCGCCACGCGGTGACCGAGCTCGAGCGCGCCCAGTCCGAGCTCGAGAGCGCGCAGCAGGCCCTCCAGGTGGACGACTTCGACCTCGGGGCCGAGGCGGTGGAGCGCGCGGCCCAGGCCGCACGGCGTCTGGCTGCGTACGGGGACCAGCAGCGCGCCCTCGACGAGCTGTACCAGAACCCGCCGGAGGTGAAGGAGCGTAGCCGCCAGCTCGCGGAGCGCCTGGAGAAGGACGCGCAGGCGGTGGAGGAGGTGCAGCGCAAGCTGCAGGGCCTCTTCCCGCCCCCGGGCTCGAACCTCTCGGAGGCGGACCGGCAGGAGCTCCAGCGGCTCGCGCGCGAGCAGCGCCAGCTGGAGCAGAAGGCGGAGGGGCTCGGCCAGCGCATGGAGGAGATGCAGCAGATGGCGCCTCTGTTCGACGGCCAGTCGCTCGACCAGATGGGCCAGGTGTCCGATCGCATGGGCCAGGCCGCGGGGCGCATGGAGGGCAAGGACGCCCAGCGCGGCCACGGTGAGGCGCGCGCGGCGCTGGAGCAGCTGCGCCAGTTCCAGCAGCAGATGCAGCAGGGCCAGCAGGGCGGCCGCGGCGGGCGCGGGCTTCCGCTCCCGCTCATGGCGGGACGCCGCCAAGGTGGCACGGGCAATGGAATGGCGTCGAAGGAGAAGGTGGAGCTCCCGGACGAGGACCAGTTCCAGGCCCCCCGCGAGTTCCGCAAGGACCTGCTGGACGCCATGAAGGAGGGCGCCCCGGACCGCTACCGCGAGCAGGTGAAGCGCTTCTACGAGGAGCTCGTCAAGTGACAGCACGTCTCTCCCCGGGAGCACATTCCCCTCTCCCTCTGGGAGAGGGAAAGGGTGAGGGGGCCGTGAGCCGCGCGCTCGCCACCGCGCTCACCGTGGCCCTGCTTCTCCTCGCCCCGTCGGCCCACGCGCAGCTGCGCCAGGAGACACGCGCGCAGGTGCATTCCGTGGAGGAGTCCCTCGACGCGTGGGACGTGAAGGGCGCACGGAGCGCGCTCGCAGCCCTCAAAGCATCCGTGGGCACGGAGCCGGAGGCCCTCCGCCACCTGGAGGGCCGCGTCGCCTTCGAGGAGGGCAGCTACGACGAGGCGGTGCGGCTGCTCGAGGCGACGGGCCTTGCGGACAAGCCCGGCAGCTTCCTGCGGCTGGCGAAGGACACCCGCGCCATCACCCGCGACTACGCGCGTGCGGAGAGCGAGCACTTCGTCTTCCTCTACCCGAAGGGCAAGGACGAGGTGTTGGTGCCCTACGCGCTCGAGGC
>JAKEEX010000141.1 GCA_022616315.1 Myxococcaceae bacterium | reverse complement strand
TCGTCGGCACCTCCACGCTCACGAGCATGCCCCGCACCTTCGTGCTGCGCGCGGACGGCACGCCGGTGGGTCAGCTCCCCGAGGTGGCCCACGAGCCGAGCCTGAAGGTGAACGCCTCCATCCAGAAGGTGGGCGCGGGCGAGGGGTACTGGACCATGCTCGTGAAGCCCGAGGACTTCCGGCCCGGCCAGAAGCTGCCGGTCATCGTGTCGGTCTACGGCGGCCCCACGAGCCAGACCGTGCGGCACGCGCCGGTGGCCCTGCTGGACCAGTGGCTCGCGAACCAGGGCTTCCTCGTGGTGCGCGCGGACAACAAGGGGACGGGCCGGCGCGGCCGCGCCTGGGAGCGCGCCATCAAGGGTGACTTCGCAGGCCCCACGCTGGACGGGCAGGTGGAGGCGCTGCAGGCGCTGGCGCAGAAGGTGCCCGAGGTGGACCTGACGCGCGTGGGAATCTACGGGTGGAGCTTCGGCGGCTACATGTCCGCGCTCGCCGTCCTCAAGCGCCCGGACGTGTTCCACGCCGGGGTGGCGGGTGCGCCCGTCACCGAGTGGATGGACTACGACACCCACTACACCGAGCGCTACCTGGGCGTGCCGCCCGCAGCGAGCGAGGCCTACACGCGCTCCTCGCTGCTGCCGCTCGCGCCGGGGCTGCGGCGCCCGCTGCTCCTGGTCCACGGCACCGCGGACGACAACGTGCACTTCTTCCACACGCTCAAGCTGTCGGACGCGCTGTTCAAGGCGGGCCGCGCGCATGACGTGCTGCCCCTGAGCGGCTTCACGCACATGGTGGCGGACCCGCTCACGACGGAGCGACTCTGGGCGCGCGTCGCGGGCTACTTCCGCGAGCACCTGCGCAACACCGCCGCCACCGTCGGGGGCACGGAGCCGGCCGCACGCTGACGCCGACCGGCGAGGGGAGGGGGGCTAAAGCGCGGTCCTCCTCCCGGATGCGTCCGGGCGGACCCCGAGGGTGCTCACTCCCACGCCGTCAGCACCGCGTGGATGGACACGATGTTGCGTGTCATGCTTCCTGGTTCGGTGAGAGTTCCGGGGCCCACCTGCTGAATCCGCGACAGCGTGCCCCGAAGCAGGAAGGCGGCGTTCAGCTGCCACTCCAGGCCCACTCCCAGCGCATAACCCTGCGCGACTCGGCCGTCTGCGGTCCCAGGGAGCATCCCCAGGTCGGGAGCCGGGCCATTGCGGAAGTACCTCGCGGCGGCGTCCCCACGGAGGCTCCGGGTGAAGGACCATCCGCCCGACACCGAGGCGAAGTCCGCCCACCGCGCCGCC
>JAKEEX010000140.1 GCA_022616315.1 Myxococcaceae bacterium | reverse complement strand
TCCTGCCCCACGCCGCGCGCCCGCCCGCCTTCGAGCCGACACCCACCACCGCGCGCGAGGCCGCCTGAGGCGTCGCCTCGCCTCACCGCTCACGGAAACAGCGTTCCGAGCACGACCCGGCGCCGGGCGCCCGTGGCGGATCGGATGTTGGTCGGGACGCCCGCGAGGAACTCGCTCGCCAGGAGGGCGAAGCACGCGGACTCCTTCGCGGCCTCCGGAAAGCCCAGCACGTCCAGCAGGTGAACCGGGACCGGGGCGAGCCGCCGCATGAGCCCCTCCACCAGGACGGGGTTGCGGCTCCCGCCACCGCTCAGCCAGACCCCCTCCAGCTCCCGGTGGGGAAGGACGTGTGCCTCGTAGGCCCGGGCCGTGGCCTCCACGGTGAACTCGGCCGCGGTGGCGATGAGGTCCTCCGCGCGAGCCCCCGGCATGCGCCACAGCCGGTCCACGAGCGCGTCTCCGAACCCCTCGCGACCCGCGGTTCGCGGCGGACGCTGCTGGAGGAAGGGGTGGGCGAGGAGCTCGTCCAGCACGCCAGGGATGACACGCCCCTTCCGGGCGAGGTGGCCGTCCCGGTCGAAGCCCAGCCGCCCGTCGGTGGCGCGGCGGACCAGCCCGTCGAGCACCATGTTCCCGGGTCCGGTGTCGAAGGCGAGCGTGTCCTCGAGCCGGTCCGAGACGACGCTCACATTGGCGATGCCGCCGATGTTCTGGAAGGCGCGCGCGCGGCCCTTTCCACGAAGGACGGCCCAGTCGAAGTACGGGACGAGCGGCGCGCCGTGACCTCCGGCCGCGACGTCCCGTACGCGAAAGTTGGCCACCACGGGGACGCCGGTCCGCTCGGCGATGACGGCGGCTTCACCAATCTGGAGCGTCGAGGGAGACCGCGTCGCGAGGTCCGGTGGATGGTGGGCCACGGTCTGGCCGTGCGAGCCGATGATGTCCACCTCGTCTGGCGCGAGCCCCGCAGCAGAGATGGCCGACAGCGCGGCCTCCGCGAAGCGCTCGCCCAGCTCGAACGACAGCTCGCAGAGCTCTCCCGGCGTCTGGACCGCCAGGACGCGCCGGGTGAGCTCTTCGGGGAAGGGGAGGGAGCGATGTGCGAGCAGCTCCAGCAGGACGGCATCTCCGCTTCCGAGGATGCGACAGACGGCCGCCTCCGCAGCGTCCACGCTGGTGCCCGACAGGACTCCGACGCAGACCCGCGGCCCCGCAACTCCGCTCACCCAAGGCGCGCGCCCCACGTCCGGAATTCTGCCGTGGACATCCGCCTCACGCGCGCGCACGGGGTGGGCAGGTGGTGTCCGTCCAACAGCAGGACATGTGGAGCGACCTGCGGTGGACAGCTCGGGACCCAGCGCCTTTAGCTGCGTCGGCGCCGCGACAGTCCGGGACGCTGCGCCTCGAGCGCCCGCAGACCCCCGCGTGCCAGTCGCGCGCGCGTCTCGTCGAGCGGAGCGCCGGTGAGGTGGAGGGCGACGGCGAGACGGACGCTTCCACCGGCCCTCGCGAGGAGTCGACGCGCCGCCGCGGGGGGTTGAGCCGTGAGGTCCGACACCATCCGCACCGCGCGCGCCGCGAGCTTCCTGTTCGTCACCTGCACGTCCACCATGCGCCCGCGGTACACCTTCCCGAGCGCCACCATCGCCGCGGTGGAGAGGGCGTTGAGCACCAGCTTGGTGGCGGTGCCCGCCTTGAGCCGCGTGGACCCCGAGACGAGCTCGGGACCCGTGTCCGGGATGACGGCGAGGTCCGCCACCGCCGGCGTCCATCCGCGTGGGTTGCAGGTGACCAGGAGCGTCCGGGCCCGCCGGCGACGCGCGGCGCGGAGCGCGCCCCGGACGAAGGGCGTGGTGCCGCTCGCGCTGATGCCGCAGACCACGTCCGCACGGCCAACGCGCAGCGCCTCCACCGCGCGAGCGCCCGCCGCAGGGTCGTCCTCGGCGCCCTCGACGGCGCGCCGGAGCGCCGCAGGGCCGCCCGCGATGACCGCGATGACCTGGGAGCGAAGGGTGCCGAAGGTGGGCGGGAGCTCCGCGGCGTCCAGCGCTCCGAGTCGACCGCTCGTCCCCGCACCGACGTAGACGAGCCGGCCGCCCGCGCGCAACGCCGCCGTCACCAGCTCCGACGCCCGGGTGAGCGCGGGGAGGACGCGCCCCACGGCCTCGACGGCGACACGGTCCTCCTCGTGGAGGCGCTCGATGACCTCGCGGGTGTCACGGAGGTCCAGGTCCACGGAGCGCGCATGGAGCGTCTCGGTGGATGCGAGCGCCTCGGTGGACCCGGGCACCTTCGAACGGCGAGGAGGCTTCCGCACCGCGCCTGGGGGCCTTTAGGCGGCCTTGACCACCTTGCCGGCCTTGATGCACCGGGTGCACGCGACCACGCGCTGGGTACGGCCCTCCACGCTCGCGCGGAGCTTCTGGAGGTTCGGCAGCGATCGCTTCTTGCTCTTGTTGTTGGCGTGGCTGACGTTGTTTCCGACCAGCGGCCGCTTGCCACAGATGTCGCACTTGAATGCCATGACTTCGAACTCCTTGAAATCTGGACGGATTTACCGAAGTCCAGAAAACGGGCGGCGCACCCTAACAGAACGGCTCCCAAATACCAGCGCGCCGCACCAGCCCTACAGCGGGCTGCGCTTCTGGAGGAGCTCCTGCACCAGGCTCGCCGCCCGGATGCCGGCCATGAACTCTCCCTCCACCCCGAGGCCGGGCAGGACCTCCCGGCTGGCGAGCACGAGGTTCTTCACGGAGGTGCGTTGCTTCAACCCTCCAACACCCAGGGCAGGCTCCGTCTCGAAGGAGAAGAGCGGGTGAGGGAGCAGGCGGCTGCCTCGCACGCCGCTCGCGTGGAGGTAGGGGGCGGACTGGAGGAGGACATGGGAGCGGGTGAACGGCATCAGGGCCTCCAGCTGGACCGCCAGCCGCTCGACGAGCCCCTGCAGATGTTCCTCGCCGAGCTCGCGCGCGGACGCCGGCACGAAGGCGCCCGCGCAGACCACGCGCAGCCCCGGCTCCTCCTCGCCGGTGGGCCGACGCGCGGGGTGCAGCTGGAGCAGGAGGGGGCCCAGCTCCGCGTCGCCGGTGTCGGCGAGGAGCAGCTCGCCCATGCCACGCGGCAGGGCCCGCTCCGGCACCACCCAGTTGAGGGGGAAGAGGAGCTCGCGCGTCGTCGAGAGGTCCAGCTGCTCCGTGAGGGCGTGGTGGTGCTTCTTGTCCGTCACCAGCCTGCGCAGCGCCCCGGAGTCGAGCGCGGCCACCACCGCATCCGCGCGGTACACCGTCTCCGCGCGCAGGAGCTTCACGCCCGCGAGCCGCCGTCCCTCGAAGGCCAGGTGCTCCACGACGTAGGCGTCTCCCGCCGGGGGGCCCACCACCTCGCCGCCGAGCTCCAGGAAGCGCCGCAGGAGCAGCTCGCGGAGACCCTCGCGGCCGCCGGGGACGAAGAGTGGGCCCTCGAGCACCTGGGAGAGGGGACGAGCACGCGCCACGGGCGCCGAGGGCGCATGGAGGTTGCTCACGAAGCGGAGGAGCCCGAGCAGCAGCGCGTCCGCGGGCTCACCTGCATCCAGCGCCGGCGGCACGGACAGGCCCGGGGAGGCCGCGGTCTCGCGCTCGAGCCGCCACCGGTCCATGAGCCCGTCAGGCGGCAGTGGAAGCAGCTTCATGAAGAAGGGGTCGCTCCGGTCGTGGAGCGCGGCCATCGCGGAGAGACGGCTGTCCAGCGCAGCCCCCGCCGCCTCGCCGAACGCGCGCGCGAGCTCGGCGGTGCGCCGTCGCTCGTCGCCGTGGAGGTCCACGCGCCGGTCCGACAGGGCCAGCTGGAGCTCGGGATGGTGGGGCCGCAGCGT
>JAKEEX010000858.1 GCA_022616315.1 Myxococcaceae bacterium | reverse complement strand
CTCGAGCGCCTTCTTCCCCTGGACCTCCTCGAGCCACAGGAAGGGGTCCTCTCCGGCCAGGGCGGCGGGGGCGGCCAACACCCCGGTCAAGAGTGAAGCGGCGATCAGCGTGCGCATGTCCTGGGTCTCCGAAGTCTTGTCGCGGGCAGGTTACGCGGAGGACGGCGACGGAGCGAGTCCGTTGCCAGCTGTCTTCCGACAGCGCGGCCTCTGTCTCCCGGCTCGGCCACCCTCACCCACGCCGCGCGGACCTCAGCGCCCCCGGAAGGCCAAGGACCGCGGCCACCGTAAGGACGGACCGGGCGAGATACCCGAGCCTCCAGAGGCCGCCGTGGTTCGCGCCCTCCATGAAGAGCTCGAGCCCGTTGCGCATGGGCGTCGCCGGATTCGCGAGCCCGCCTTCGTACCGGAGGTCGTGCACGAGCAGCGCGGCCATGAGGGCGTTCGCCGTCTCCGGAGCGAAGATCTCGACTCCGAACGTCGAGGCTCCCCGGTACGCAGCGGCGAGCCCCAGGTTCTTGATGACGGAGCGTGTGGCGCTCGGAGGGGCCACGTTGGCGCTGACGCGCACGCCCTGCCCGCGAGAGACGACCGCGCGCCAGTGCTGGAGCCGCTTGGCGAGCGCGTAGTTCGGCCCCTGCTCGAGCACCAGGCAGTCCGCGATTCCTCCCCGCCATCCGTCCCGGGTCGTCACCAGCTCGCGCACCGCGGGCTGGAAGAGGGAGCCACGGCTGGCCAGACGCAGCGGACCCTGTCCGACGCGCCACGCGAGGGGACGCCGCTCCCAGCGTCTCCGTGCCTGCTCCGCGGCCTCCGCGGGGATGGCGAAGACGTTCGTCGGCGTCATCAGGAAGGCCAGGCTCATGTCGCGGCGCGCTGCCGCGAGGTCTGCGATCACCGCGTCCGCGGCGACGTTCACCCGCACGTGCAACGCACCATCCAGGTACGCGTAGGCGCCGACGGTGAGTGGCCCGCGGATTCCCGCGAGCCACGTGCGCACCTCCGGCGTCTCCGTGAGCAGGTCCGCTCCGGCGCGGTCGGCGAGGTCCGGGGTGTCCTGCGCGGGGCCCGAGCGAACCGGCACGAGCGTGGTTCCGGCGCCCGCGCGTGCCAGGGAGAGAAGCCGCTTCCACGTGTCCGGCCGCGGGACATCCAGCGCCGCCACCGTTGCCCCCCACGCGGCGAGCATCTGGAAAGGCCCGAGCTCCGCACCCGCACCGAGGAGGGCAAAGGTCCGGTCCGACAGGTCCAGCCACTCCGGGTGCGCCGTAAAACGGCGGAGCGCGTCTCCGTGCGTGGGCTCGACGATTCCCTCGAGCTCCCAGCGGTCCACCTGGCGCAGTAGCGCGTCACCCGAGAGGAGCGTTCCGCGGTAAGGCACCTCGAGCCGGGTGGCCCGCTGGCCCGTGCCCCGCACGGAGGCCGTTGCCAGTGCCTCGTCGCGGTAGGTGGCCATCGCGAAGGGGACGGACGACTCCACGTCGCGGCGGCGGAACGTCATCCTCCGGTACAGCGACTCCAGCCCCTCGGTGCTGACGCGTGAAGCACCCTCCGGCGTCTCCAGCGCGGCCCGGACGAGCCG
>JAKEEX010000857.1 GCA_022616315.1 Myxococcaceae bacterium | reverse complement strand
TCCTTCTCCAGCTCCGCGGCAGGGACCTCCTCGCGGCGCACGTACTTCGGAGTGACCGCGGCGATCTGCATGGCCAGGTCCTTCACGAGCTCCTGGAAGGCCTCGTTGCGGGCCACGAAGTCGGTCTCGCAGTTGACCTCCACGAGCACGCCCACCCTGCCGCCGTGGACGTAGCTGCCGATGAGGCCCTCGGCCGCCACGCGGCCGGCCTTGCCCTCCATGCGGCTGATGCCCTTCTTGCGCAGCCACTCCTCCGCCTTCGCGAAGTCACCGCCGCTCTCGGCGAGGGCCTTCTTGCAGTCCATCAAGCCCGCGTTGGTCCTCTCGCGGAGCTCCTTCACCATCGAGGCGCTGACCTCGGCCATGTCTCACTCCTGTGTGGGAAACGACGGAAACACCAAGGCCGAGCAGCCCCCGGGGCGTGAGCCCCGGAGCGCCCTGCTCGGCCAATTCCTACCCTGTGGCAATGGCGGCCTTAAGAGGTCCGGCCGCCCGGCCGTCAACGACCGGGCCGTCGACTTACTCGGCCTTCGCCTCCTCGGCGCCAGCCTCCTCACCGCCGGCCGCGGCAGGCGCCTCACCGGGGGTGGCCTTCATCTCCACCACGGGCCCGCGGCGCTCGCCACGGTCGCGGTCACGCGGGGGGCCACGGCGCTCACCGCGGGGGCCACGGCGCTCCTCGCGCTCACCCCGGCGCTCCTCGCGCTCCTCGCGCTCCTCCGCTCCGCTCGCACGGTAGCGCGCGGCGCCCTCGGCGCAGGCGTCCGCGATCTTGCCGGTGAAGAGCTTGATGGAGCGGATGGCGTCGTCGTTGCCGGGGATGACGAAGTCGATGCCGTCCGGATCGCAGTTGGTGTCCACCACCGCGATGACCGGGATGCCCAGGCGCGTGGCCTCGTGGATGGCGATGTGCTCCTTCTTCGGATCGACGACGAAGAGGCAGCCGGGGAGCTTGGTCAGGTCCTTCACGCCGCCGAGGTTCCTCTCCAGCTTCTCGCGCTCGCGCTCGAGGCCGGCGACCTCCTTCTTCGGCAGGCGCTCGAAGGTGCCGTCCTCGGCCATCTTCTCCAGGGCCTTGAGGCGGTCGATGCCCTGCTTGATGGTCTTGAAGTTGGTCAGCGTCCCGCCCAGCCAGCGGCTGGTGACGAAGAACTGGCCGGCCCGCGCCGCCTCCTCGCGGATGACGTCCTGGGCCTGCTTCTTGGTGCCCACGAAGAGCACGGCCTGACCGCGCGCGGTGATGTCCGACACGAAGCGGAAGGCCGCCCGTGCCATCTGCACCGTCTTCTGCAGGTCGATGATGTAGATGCCGTTGCGGGCACCGAAGATGTACGGCTTCATCTTCGGGTTCCAGCGCTTGGTCTGGTGCCCGAAGTGCACGCCCGCCTCGAGCAGCTGGCGCATGGTGATGCCACCCTGGGCGGCCATCGCCGCGGCCTGGGGGTTGGTCTGCTGCATGTCCTGCGTTTCCATGGCTTGGTTCTCTCCGCCACGCCCGCTTCGTGTGCCGGCCGCCACCCGTGGTTGGGACGGGAGAGGTGTCCTCCCCCAAAGCCACCACGGGCACCGGGCCGCCGGCACGGGCGTGTGTGTGATTGACTGAACTTCCGAATAGCTCCCGTCCGGGGTCCCGGAAAGGAGCGGCCTCCCTAGCAGAACCCCTGGAGAGGACGCAAGCTTCGCGCCAGCGCTTTCCGGAGGGTGTCGGGAAGCGGGATTCCGGGCGCGCGGAGGGGGCACAACCCCCCTCACCCTGGCCCTCTCACCGTGTGCCTCGGACGCTCGCGCGCCGGGCGGGCGGTCAGGCGTTCATCTCCGCGGCGCCGTGGCACTTCTTGTACTTCTTGCCGCTTCCACAGGGGCACGGGTCGTTCCGGCCCACGCGGGGGCCCTCGCGGACGGCGGGGGCGCGGTGGTTGGCCGCTCCCTGCGCCGCGCGGGCCGCCGCTCCTGCCTGGGCGCCCGCCTCCGCGGGGGGCGTGGCGGCCTCGGACGTGCCGCGCCCCTCCTGCATCTGCCGCTGGCGCTGGGCCATCAGCCGCTGGATGCGTGCGGCCTCCTCCGCCGCGCTGCGCGGCATGACGCGCATCAGCTGGCTGACGAACTGGAAGTTGATGGCCGCGAGCATCTGCATGAAGCCCTCGTAGCCCTCCCGCTTGTACTCCTGCTTCGGATCCCGCTGTCCGTAGCCACGCAGCCCGATGCCCTGGCGCAGGTGGTCCATGGCGAGCAGGTGGTCCTTCCACAGCCGGTCGATGGTGGCCAGGTACTGGTACTGGCAGAACTTGTGGAAGTCCTCGCCGAACTCCCCCTCGCGCGCCTCGTACGTCTTGCGCGCGACGGCGAAGATCTGCTCCTGGATGTCCTCACGCGTCCCGGAGGGCTGGAAGTCCATCTCCGCGTTGAACGCCTCGAGCACGCCGCGCTTCAGGGACTCCAGGTCCCAGGTGCCGGGGCTCTTGGTGGGCAGGTAGGTGTCCGTCTGGTGGAGCACCACGTCCTCCACCGCGTCCAGCACCAGCTCCTTGAGGTCCTCCCACGAGACGAGGTGCTCGGAGCGGATCTTCGCCTTCGTCTTCTTGTTCTCCTCGTACTCGACGAGCGGGAAGCCCGCGCCCGCGGCCAGCACGCGGCGGCGCAGCTTGTAGATGGTGCGCCGCTGCTGGTTCATCACGTCGTCGTACTCGAGCATGTTCTTGCGGATGTCGAAGTTGTGCCCTTCGACCCGCTTCTGGGCGCCCTCGATGGCCTTGCTGAGCCACCGGTGCTCGATGACCTCGCCCTCCTGCATCCCCAGCCGCTCCATGATCCCGCCAATGCGCTCGGAGCCGAAGATGCGCATCAGGTCATCCTCGAGCGAGAGGTAGAAGCGGCTCACGCCCGGGTCGCCCTGGCGGCCCGCGCGGCCGCGCAGCTGGTTGTCGATGCGGCGGCTCTCGTGACGCTCGGTGCCCAGGATGTACAGGCCGCCGAGCTCCTTCACCTTCGCGCGCTCCTGCTCCGCCTGGCCCTTCTGCTTGGACAGGAGGGACATGTAGCGCGTGCGCCACTCCTCGCGCACCGCCTCGAAGGCGTTGAAGTCGATGGGCGTGCCGTCCGCCGGCATGGGGGGGAGCTCCGGCTCGGGGCCCGCCTCCGCGGACGCGAGCGCCTCCGGGTTGCCGCCCAGGAGGATGTCCGTGCCGCGGCCCGCCATGTTGGTGGAGATGGTCACCGCCCCCAGCCGGCCCGCCTGCGCGACGATGTCCGCCTCGCGCTGGTGCTGCTTGGCGTTCAGCACGTTGTGGGGGATGCCCTTGCGCTTGAGGAAGGTGGAGAGCGCCTCGCTCTTGGCGATGGACACCGTGCCCACGAGGACGGGCTGCCCCTTCTGGTTCAGCTGCTCGATCTCGCCGCAGATGGCCTCGAACTTCTCGCGCTCGCTGCGGTACACCACGTCGTCCACGTCGTTGCGGACCATGGGACGGTTGGTGGGGACCACGCGGACGTCCAGGTTGTACGTCTTGGCGAACTCCTCCGCCTCCGTGTCCGCGGTGCCGGTCATGCCGGACAGCTTGGAGTACATGCGGAAGTAGTTCTGGAACGAGATGGTGGCCAGCGTCTGGTTCTCGTTCTCGATCTTCACGCCCTCCTTGGCCTCGATGGACTGGTGGAGGCCGTCGCTCCAGCGGCGCCCCACCATCAGGCGGCCCGTGAACTCGTCCACGATGACGACCTCGCCGTCCTTCACCACGTAGTCGCGGTCGCGCTTGTAGAGCGAGTGCGCGCGCAGCGCCTGCTCCACGTGGTGCAGCGTCTCGATCTCCTCGGGGGCGTAGAGGTTGGAGATTGCGAGGCGGTGCTGGATCTTCTCGATGCCCTCGTCGGTGAGCATGGCCGAGCGGGACTTCTCGTCCAGCGTGTAGTCCCGGTCCAGCACGAGGCCCGGGATGACCTTGTCCACGCGGTAGTACTTGTCCGTCGTGTCGTCGGTGGGGCCGGAGATGATGAGGGGCGTGCGCGCCTCGTCGATGAGGATGGAGTCCACCTCGTCCACGATGGCGAAGTTGAGCTCGCGCTGGACGTAGTCCGACAGGCGGAACTTCATGTTGTCCCGCAGGTAGTCGAACCCGAACTCGTTGTTCTGCCCGTAGGTGATGTCCGCGCGGTAGGCGTCCTGGCGCTGCTTGTCGGTGAGCTCGTGGAGGACGCAGCCCACGGAGAGGCCGAGGAAGCGGTGGACACGGCCCATCCACTCGGCGTCGCGGCGGGCCAGGTAGTCGTTCACCGTCACCACGTGCACGCCGCGGCCGGTGAGGGCGTTGAGGTAGCTCGGGAGCGTGGCGGTGAGCGTCTTGCCCTCGCCGGTGCGCATCTCCGCGATGCAGCCCCTGTGGAGGAAGAGCCCACCGATGAGCTGCACGTCATAGTGCCGCTGGCCGATGACGCGGCGGGCCGCCTCGCGCACCAGGGCGAAGGCCGGGACGATGAGCTCGTCCAGCGGCTTGCCGTTGGCCACCTCCTGCCGCAGCTGGGCGGTGCGCGCGGGGAAGTCCTCGTCCTTCAGGGCCCGCGCCTGGGTCTCCGCCTCGTTGATGCGGGCGACGATCGGCTGGGCGCGCTTCAGCTCGCGCTCGTTCTTCGTGCCGATGATCTTCCTGAGCGTCCATTCAATCATGGGGTCTTCTCGTGCGCTTTCTGAGGGGACAACCCTGCGGGCGCCAGGCTGCGTCAGCGGCCGAGTTAAGGGATTTCGGGGAGTTTTGCCACTCCCATTCGGTCTGCTGCCCCTGTTCTCACCGCGGGGCGGCACCCGTTTCCATAAAACGCTCGGGAGCAGGTGCAATGTTCACCGCGGGTCGGCACGGCGGCAGCCTTTCCGGGCGGGGCACGCCCGGAGCGGCCCCCACGCTCGACCGGGTGGCGGGCGGGCGGCCTCCGGACGCCGGGGCCCAGACCTGCGGGTGCGCGGGCGCCGGACCCGCGCTAGCTCACTGCCTGCCATGAAGCTCCAGCACACCCTGACCGACGCGCAGGCCCTCGCCCTCATGACGCTCCATCCCTGGGCTGCCCACCACGGCGACAGGGCGCTCTCGGTCGCGATCGATGCGCTCCTCGAGGCCGAGCAGGGGCGCCGTGGAGCGCCGGATGCGAAGACGGGCGCGGTGCCCGTGGCCGCGCTGCTGCAGGGCACGCTGCTCAAGGCGGAGGTGGACCCCTCTCTGCACGGGGACGCGCAGGGCTGGCCACTGGACGCGGTGGTGGTGGACGTGCGCGGGATGATGGGCCACAACGCGCGCCTCGGCTTTGCGCGGGGAGACGCGCTCCTGCGCGCCGTGGTGGAGGCGCTCAGGGAGGCGCTGCCCTCCGCCACGGTGGTGCGTCTCCACGCAGACGCCTTCGCCGCGCTGCTCGGGCCCACCTCGGGCGTGACGGTGGACGAGGCGGACCGTGGCCGTGTGGAGGCGGTGCTCGCGTCGCGGCTCGCGCCCTTCGCCGGGACGGGTGACGACGCGGCTCGAGTCGAGACGGTGGTGGCGCTGCTTGTGCTGCGCGTCGTCCAGCCTGCGCACTGGCAGGTGCTCGGACCGCTGGTGTGGTCCGAGCTCGAGCGCGCGTTGCTGCTGGAGAAGCTCGGGCGTGCGGACGGGCTGCAGCGCCGTCGCATCGAGCTCGGCGCGGCGATTCCGGGCGAGCCGACCGCCTCGGGGGAACCTACTCCTCGAGGATGAACTTGCGCGGGTTCTGCGGGATGCCGTTCACGCGCACCTCGTAGTGGAGGTGCGGGCCCGTGGAGCGACCGGTGTTGCCCACGGCGCCAATCTGGATGCCGCGCCGCACGTTCTCTCCCGCCTTCACGAGGATGCGGGCGAGGTGGCCATAGCGGGTCTTGATGCCGTAGCCGTGGTCCACGACCACGACGTTGCCGTACCCGCCCTCCATCCCCGCGAAGACCACCACGCCATCCGCCGGGGAGAAGACCTCCTTGCCGTGCGGCGCGGCGATGTCGAGACCCGCGTGCATCACCCGCTCGGCCGTGTAGGGGTCCACGCGCTGGCCGAAGTCACTCGTCACCCAGCCGCGCGCGGGCCACAGCGAGGGCGTGGAGGCGAGGAGCGACTTCTGGTCCTGGAAGTAGGCCTGCAGCTCGTTGAGGCTCTGCTCCTGCCGCGTGGCCTCGGACGTCAGCTTGTCCAGGCGCGCGAGCAGCTGGGGCGCGGACTCGGTGGTGGTGCCGTGTGTGAACTGCGTCTCCACCGCCACCTGCGTCCCGGGCTCGGCGGCCGTGGGGCCCATGGCCAGGTTGCGCTGCGGATCGTTCAGGAGCGTGATGGCCCGGAGCTTCTGGTCGAACCGCTCCACGCGGTCCAGGGTGGCGCCGATGTGATCGATCCGGTCCCGCACCGACCTCAGCTGCGTGCGCAGCGCCAGGTTCTCCTCCCGGAGAATCCGGTTCTCCGCGGCATCCGCGGCAACGCTGAAGTAGTGGACCGTCCCGCCCAGGAGCAGCGCGCCCACGAGCAGGAGCCCGCCGCCAATCTGCACCATCAGGGTGCGGTGCAGCCGGTAGCGGCGGACGGCCGACTCGTGGTCCGGAACGACGATCAGCGTGTAGGACTTGTTGGCCAACGTACCGCTCCCCGGTTCAGCTGCTGTGACGCCCCGTACCTGCAACGACAGCGCGCACGCCCTGCTCCCGCGTGCGCGCACAAGCTAGTTCCCCCCGTGTTCGCCTTCATCTCCCGGTGTTCAGGGCGTCACGCCTGACGGCGTGCGTCACCCCAGGGCCGGGATGCCAGGTCCGGCAGCTTTCATCGGGGTCTGGTGACTGTCAAGGCGGAGACGATCCGCCCAGACTGTTTGACACCCTAGGGATTCATCCGGACTGCAATGACCGTGATGTTGTCGTCCCCGCCCCGCTCGTTGGCGAGGTCGACGAGGTGCCTGGGCACCTCCTCGAGGCTGTGGCGCTGCACCACCTCGAGCATCTCCCGGTCCTCCACCATGTTGGCGAGACCGTCC
>JAKEEX010000139.1 GCA_022616315.1 Myxococcaceae bacterium | reverse complement strand
GGGAAGCTTCACACGATGCCCCTCTCCCCCTGGGAGAGGGGCAGGGTGAGGGGGCTGTGTTTCCGACGCCCACCATGAGGTCCCCACGATGACGTCCCGTGGCTCCACACGGATTCCCCGGCCCCGGTCCGGCACGGGTCGCGGCTGGCTCTGGGCGTTCCCGTTCGTGATCGCAGGAGCATTCTTCCTCTGGATGCAATGGAGCGACCGGATGCCATCCGCAGAGAGCGCCGAGAGCTCCACGACACCGCCGCGCGAAGGGTCAGCCCCGCAGCCCTCGCTCTCCGAGCGCGATGCTCCTCAGGACGCGCCTTCGAAGGGAGTGGACCCGACGCCCAGCGCCTCCCCGGCGGATCCGCAGCGAGAGCGGGAGCGCCGTCTCTGGGAGCAACGGCTCTCGAGGGCCCAGCAGACGCTGGACAGCTACCGCGCGTCCACACGCTACCCGCATGGGTCGCGCCCCATCCGCGAGCATCCGGACCAGGTGTACCCGTCCTCACCGGAGCGGGAGCAGCCGCTGGACAAGCAGGACCCTGCGAGCAACGTGAGGCTTCGCCTGCGCCAGGAGCACGTCTTCCTCGCGGGCGACCAGACCGTGGACTTCTGGGTGCGGTGCGAGGACCCCCAAGGGGCCACCGTGCCGTGCGAGGTGATGTCCGCGGTGGTCCACGAGGTGGCCTACGTGGAGGCCGCGCGGCAGCTCACGGTGGTGCCGCTCAACTTCGCGGACGCAGGGGGTCCCGGTGACGCGCAAGCGGGGGATGGGACGCTCTCGGCCCGCTTCCAGCCGTCGCGGGAGGGGTTTGCGCTGTACGAAGGCACCCTCCGCGTGGAGCTCGAGGTGAGGTCCGGACCGACACAGGGACGCGCCTTCTTCGACGTCATCTACACGGGGCCGGCGCCCGCGGCTTTCACCGGCGCGGTGAGAGAGACGGTGGAGCACGGATCGCTCGTGTTGCGCCTGGCGGTGCAGGTGAGGAAGCCGGGTCGCTACCAGGTGGATGCGCGGGCAGACGATGCACGGGGGAATCCGTTCGCCCACCTCATCTTCAACGACGAGCTTCCGGCCGGACGCCAGGAGGTGGCACTCCTGGTGTTCGGGGGGCTCATCATGGACGAGCAGCCCGCCTTCCCGCTGCGCCTGCGCGACGTGGAGGGCTTCCTCCTGAGAGAGAGGGGCGACCCGGACCGCGAGCTGATGTTGCCTCTGCGCGGGCCGGTGCACACGACGCGCAGCTATCCGCTCACCCAGTTCTCGGATGCCGAGTGGGAGAGCGAGGAGAGGCGGCGCTACCTCGACGAGTTCGGCAAGGACGTCCAGCACGCACGCGACGAGCTCGGGCGTCTCGCGGGCTCGCCGTAGGCATCCTCACCTGCGCGCGAGGAGGTCCTCGCGCAGCACGTGCTTCTGGACCTTTCCAAGCGCATTGCGCGGCAGCGCAGCGGCGAGCACGACCTGGCGCGGCTTCTTGAAGCTCGCCAGGCGCTCCTTGCAGAAGTCCACGAGCGCGTCCGGTGCGGGGGCAGGGGCGGTGCGTGGGACGACGACCGCCACCACCCGCTCGCCCAGGTCCGCATCCGGAAGGCCCAGCACCGCCACCTCCGCGACGCCGGGGTGCTGGGCGAGCACCTCCTCCACCTCGCGGGGGTAGACGTTGAAGCCACCGCTGATGATGAGCTCGCGTGCGCGACCGGTGATGCGGAAGTAGCCATCCGCGTCCACCTCGCCGAGGTCTCCGGTGCGGAACCAGCCGTCCGCGTCGAACGCCTCGGCGGTGGCCTGCGCGTTGTTCCAGTAGCCGGCGAAGACGTGGGGACCACGGACCTCGAGCTCCCCCGTCTGCCCGGGTGAGAGGGGCTGGCGCGTGCGCACGTCCACCACGCGCGCCTCCTGGCCAGGAAAGGGCATGCCCACCGTGCCCGCGCGGCGCTCGCCGTCGTACGGGTTGGTCGTGTTCATGCCCGTCTCCGTCATGCCGTAGCGCTCGAGGATGCGCTGACCGAACGCCTCCTCGATTTCGTGGTGCAGCTGCGCGCTCAGTGGTGCGGAGCCGGAGACGAGCAGGCGAAGAGGGCGGATGGGACGGTTGCTCCGACGCGCCTCCTCGAGGAGCCGCGCGTACATGGTGGGCACGCCGAAGAAGAGCGTGAGCTCCTCGTCCTCCTGCAAGGCCTGCAACGCCTCGGACGCAACGAAGCGGCGACGCAGGTCCACGCTCGCGCCCGTGAAGAGGGTTCCGTGGAGGCCCACCATCAACCCGTGCGTGTGGAAGAGGGGCAGCGTCAAAAGCAGTCGGTCGTGCGGGGTCCACCGCCACGCCTGGGTGACGGCACGAACGTTCGCGAGCAGGTTGCGGTGGCGAAGCATCGCGCCCTTGGAGCGGCCCGTGGTGCCGGAGGTGTAGCCGAGCGCGGCGAGGGCATCGGCGTCGGGCAAGGGAAGCTCTGCGGCCGGGTCGCCCTCTGCAACGAGTGTGTCCAGAGCAGCCGCCGTCAAGTGCGGAGGAGCTCGCGGGGACGCAGGCTCTGCGAGCACGAGGAGGCGAAGTCCGGGCAAGCCTGCGAGGAGCGGCTCGAGCTCCTCAGAGCCTGCGCTCCCGGTCACGCAGGCGCGCACGTCCGCATCCGCCAGGATGTGTGTGAGCTCCACCTGGCGGTACTGCGTGTTGACGGGCACCACCACCGCGCCGGCGAGCTGGCTGCCGAGGTACGCCACGATGAACGCGGGACTGTTCTCCTGGTAGAGCGCCACGCGGTCGCCGCGCGCCACGCCGCGCTTGCCGAGTGCGTCCGCGAAGGCGCGCACCCGCTTCGAGAGGCGCCCGTACGTGAGCTGCTCGCCCTCGAAGAGGACCGCCAGTCGGTCCGGGTTCGTGCGGGCATTTGCGAGGAACGTCTCCACCACGGAGCGCATGACGACACCATTCTCCTGGATCGAAGTCCGGCAGACCAGCTGGCGCCAACGTTTCCACAGCCCCCTCACCCCGTCCCTCTCCCAGAGGGAGAGGGGAGCTGGCTCCCAGGGGAGTGCGTTTCAAGGAGGCGCGACGGGAATCCCCGCCAGCGCCATCACGCGCAGCGCGTTGGTCGTGTCCACCACGCCCTCGCGCAGCTGGTAGTCGAAGAGCATCTGCCCGCCCTCCACGTGGTCGCGGAAGTGGACGTTGTGCACGCGGCCGGGGTGCTCCTGTGCGAGCTCGGAGAGGCTCAGGTCGTGCGTGGTGATGCAGCCGATCGAGCCGCTCGCGAGGAGGAGCTTCAGCACCTCACGACTCGCGAGGTGCCGCTCTCGCGTGTTGGTGCCGGTGAGGATCTCGTCCAGCAGGAAGAGCGCGCGTCCTCCCGCCGCCTCCGCCGCGTCCAGCACCTTCTTCAGCCGCTTCACCTCGGCGTAGAAGTAGGACACGCCCTGCTCCAGAGAGTCCCGCACCCGCATCGCGGTGAGCACCTGCATCGGCGTCACCCGCATGGCCTCCGCGCAGACAGGCCCGCCGGCCAGCGCGAGCACGGTGTTGAGCCCGAGCGAGCGCATCAGCGTCGTCTTGCCGGACATGTTGGACCCGGTGATGAGCAACGCAAAGGACGGCCCGTGCAGCGCGACGTCGTTGAGCACGGGGCGCTCGAGTAGCGGGTGGCCCACCCCGCGCACCTCCAGGTCCGGCGGCCCTTCGCGCACCTCGGGCCAGGTGAAGTGCGGTCGGTCGTGCGCCAGCCCCGCCAGGCACGCCAGCGCCTCGAGCTCGGCGAGCGCCTCGAACCAGGCCCGCACCGACGCGCCGTGCTCGCGCTGCCACTTCTCCAGTGCGAAGAGCGAGTGCACGTCCCACAGCGTGAGCAGGTGGATGACCGGGTGGAACTGGGAGAGACGAAGCGCTGCGAAGCCGTGCAGCCGCGAGAACCGGGCGAACACGTCCGACACCGGTGGCGCCCCTTCGCGCTGGAGCCCCTTCTGGAGCGCCACCAGATGCGGGTGCTGGAAGGCTTGCGCCTCCACTGCGCGGAAGAGGCGCTCGTACCGCGCGAAGCCCTCCTCCCCCGCCATGACCCGCTCCCACATGGCACCGAAGGCGCGACGGCTGGCCACCACCACCGCCAGCTGGGCAAGAATGCCCACCCACCAGAGGGGCCTCGGCACCACGCCGCGCTGTCCCAGGAGGTAGAGCGCGAGCGTCAGGGGCGGAAGGAGCCACGCCAGCGGTCGCGTCCAGCGCACCAACGCGAGCATGGGCCCACCCTCCGCCCACGCGATGAACGCCGAGGGATTGGCCTTGTCCTTCGACGTGAGCCGGCCCTCGTAGGCGAGGGTCTGACGCCAGTCCAGGAGCGGCGCGAGCTCCCGCACCGCACCCTGGCGCGCCGCCACCACCTCCGCACCTGCCGGACGCGACAACCAGTCCGCAAGGCGCTCCTCACCCGCACGCGTGGCCGACTCGTTGATGAGCTGGAACAGGGAGCCCTGTCCGAAGACGTCCAGGTCCGGTGTGTAGAGATGGGCGGGGTCCGCGAAGCGCTCGCCCTTCTCGCGGAAGGAATGCCAGCGCCCGTCCAGGCGCGAGAGGCCGCGCTCGTTGAGGTCCACCCGGATGCGCTCGCGCTCGTCGGCGAGGAAGACCTGGTGGTGACGCCACGCGAGCAGCGCGTACGCGAGGAGGGCCGCGAGCACGCCCCACCAGGCGGTGCGGGGAAGCTGCCCGAGGGCCACGGCCACGGCGAGCGCTGCGGCGGAGAAGAATGCGATTGCGCGTGCGTTGGCGAAGCGCGCGCTGATCCGGTCCAGACGTGCGAGCCCTTCACGGGCCGCGGCGAGCCGGGTGGCGTACGCTTGCTGGGGGGAGGTGGGAGGGGTCGTCACGGAGCCGCGCAATCTGGCTCCGCCGGACTCGGCGGGCAAGCGTGTTGCGCGCGGAGTGCGCCGCGGGTGCCACGGACCCTCTCGTTCGCACGGAGAGGAGCTCGCGTCTCACGGCCCCCTCACCCTATCCCTCTCCCAGGGGGAGAGGGGAATCTCGGCGGAGACGGGCAGAGCGTGAGCTGCTTCCCGGAGAGTGAGCTACTTCTCCGTCGCGGCGATGCGGCGCAGCGCCTTCTGGTCGCGCACGCAGAGGATGCGGCCCACGTTGCCCAGCACGGCGTCCCGCTTCATCTCGTTGATGAGCGTGGACACGAAGGAGCGGCTCGCGCCCACCAGGTCCGCCAGGTCCTGCTGCGTGATGCCGCGCAGGTCCGTCTCGCCTCCGTGCGGGCAGCGCTCGCCGTGGTTCTCCACCAGCGTGAGCAGCGTGTCCGCCAGGCGCGCCGGCACCTCCTTGAACGTCAGGCCCAGCACCCGCTTGCGCAGCGAGCGCACCCGCTCCGCGTAGGCGCGGATGACGTCCGTCGCCAGCGCCGGCCTCGCCTCCAGCTGCGCGCGGAAGTCCCGGCCCTCGATGCTCCACACCTCCGCCTCACCCGCAGCGATGGCCATCTCCTCGATGGGCGTGCCCTCCGGACGGAACAGCTCGCCGAAGAGGTCCCCCGGCCGCAGGATGCTCACCACGCTGCGGCTGCTGTTCTTGCCAATCCGCATCAGGCGGACGCGCCCGCTCTTCAGGAGGTACACGCGGTCCGACGTGTCCCCCGGCCGGTAGATGACCGAGTTGTGCGGGAACGTCTCCACCTTGAAGTAGCCCTTGAAGTCCAGCGCCTCATGGCCCGGCACCAGCTTGTTGGCCGTCACCGTCATGCCCGAGGACGTCGTCTGAAGCGGTGCGATGACGTTGCTGCCGATGGGGCCCAGCGGACGGTTGAAGCCGTGCATGGCGTGTCTCCTTGGGGGTGGAGCGCCCTTGAGCGCTGCCTTGGACGCTCCCTGACATTTCCAAGGAATGTGCCATCCGCCCGGAAGCGCACGGTTTCGTCTCACACCCGGAAAACAAACACTTAGCGGCCTACCGCCAGCAGGCCGACACCCCGGGTGTCGACAGCTGGAAACAAAACGTTGAAACGAACCGATCAAATTGAACGGAACGTTCAAATCGGCCCGCGCTCTGTCACGCGGCGGACACTGGTCAGGGGAGGACCTTCACGGCGGGCGCGGCCCCTGGCGCCGTCGCCACCCCGTACTTCTGGAGCTTGCGCTCCAGCGTCGGGCGGCTGATGCCGAGCATCTGGCACGTCTTCCCCTTGTGGCCACGGGTGGCGGCGAGGGCGCGCTCGATGAGGATGCGCTCGGCCTCCTCGAGCGTCGGGATGCGCTGCGGATCGTCCAGCTCGCGGATGCCGATGCGTCCGCCCGGGAGGGGCGCAAGCCCATGGCTCTCCACGTGCGTGTCGGCGGCCCTGTCCTCGAGCGCGGGGAGGTTCTCGGCGAGGAGCACGTTGCCAGGGGAGAGGACCACCGCGCGGGTGAGCACGTTCTCCAGCTCGCGCACGTTGCCGCGCCACGGCAGGCGGGTGAGGTGCTCGAGCACCTCCGGCGGGACGCGCGTGACGCGCTTGTGGACCTTCTCGTTGATGCGGTCGAGCAGGTGCTGGACGAGCAGGGGGATGTCCTCGGGCCGCTCGCGCAGCGGCGGCACGACGAGGGTGATGACGGACAGGCGCTGGAAGAGGTCCTCGCGGAAGTGCCCGGCGGCCACCTCCTCCTCGAGGTCCCTGTGCGTGGCGGCGATGATGCGCGCGCGGAGCTTGAGCTTCTTCACGCCCCCCACGCGCTCGAACTCCCGCTCCTGCAGGACACGCAGGAGCTTCGCCTGCAGGTGGAGCGACATGTCGCCAATCTCGTCGAGGAAGATGGTGCCGTCCTCGGCGTACTCGAACTTGCCCGGCTTGACGTGCGTGGCGCCGGTGAAGGCGCCCTTCTCGTGGCCGAACAGCTCGCTCTCCAGGAGCGTGTCCACGATGGCCGAGCAGTTGATGCCCACGAAGGGGCGGGCCTCGTCCTGGCTGTAGTGGTGGATGACGCGCGCGATGAGCTCCTTGCCGGTGCCGCTCTCGCCCTTGAGGAGGACGTTGGCGCGGCTCGCGGCCACCTTGCCCACCTCCTTCACGAGCTCCTGAATCACCCCGGAGGTGCCCACGATGTCGCCGAGCCGGACGGCGGGGGCCTCCACGGTGTAGTTCGCCGCGCGGCGCGACAGCTGCCGCACCTTGAAGGCCCGCTCCACCACCAGGTCCAGCGCGGCAGGGTCCGCGAAGGGCTTGTGGATGTAGTCGAAGGCGCCGGACTTCATGGCCCGGATGGTCGTCTCCATGTCGTGGAACGCGGTGACGATGACGATGGGCGCGTCCCCGAGGGTGGCCTTGAGCTCCGGGATGATGTCCAGGCCGCTGCGGTCCGGCAGCATCATGTCCAGGATGACCAGCCCCGGGGTGCTCTCGTGCGCGACGCGCAGGGCCTGGCCGGCGCTCGTGGCGGTGAGCACGTGGAAGCGCGCAGCGCCGTCCTGCTCGGCGTCCTCGAAGTGCATCTTGAGGGACTCGAGCAGCGAGAGGTCGTCGTCGACGAGGAGCAGCGTCTCCATGGCTTCAAGGGGCCCTTCGATGGGTGTCTGGCCCTACTCCGCGGCGAAGAGGAGAGTGAACACGAGGCCCGGGTGCTCACCGCCCTCCACGGTGACGTCCCCGTCCTGCGACAGCATGACCCGGCGCAGGGCCGCGAGGCTCAGGCCCGCGCCCCGCGCGAGGCGGGAGCCGAAGGGCACGAAGAGGGTGGCGCGGTCCGACGGAGGCAGCGCCGCCGCAGCGTCCCGCACCCTCAGGTGCACGGTGTCCCCGTCCCCGCCCCTGCCCAGAGCCACCTCCACCCGGCTCGCCTCCGGCTGGCCCATGGCCACGTTGAGGAGGAGCTGGCTGAGCACCGGGCGGACCCGGCTCAGGTCCACCCGCGCGCGCGGCAGGTCCGCGGGCTCGCTCACCTCCAGCGTGACGCCGCGCTCGGTCAGCTCCGGCTGGACGAGCGT
>JAKEEX010000856.1 GCA_022616315.1 Myxococcaceae bacterium | reverse complement strand
GCACGAGCGGCGGGGCGAGGCGATGCTGGCCGCGAGGGATGCAGGGGCCGCTGCCTCGGCATTCCATGCCGCCGCGCAGACGCAGCTCCGGCTCGGCAACCACGCACTGGCCCTGTCGCTGCTGGAGCGGGCGCTCACCGCTCAGGGGACACATCCGGAGGCTCTGGAGCTCAAGGCCCGGCTGGCGCTGGACTCGGGAGACTGGGCAGACGCGGTGTCCGCGCTCCAGGTCCGGGTGCAGCAGGGCGGGACGCCGGGTGTGCTCTCGCGCTTCCACGTCACGCTGGGTGGGCTGTACCAGGACGCGCTCGGCGACACGGGCCGCGCCGCGGCGCACCTGCAGACGGCGCTCTCCCTGGACGCGGCGAACCCCGAGGCACTCGAGCGCCTCGCCTCCCTGCACGGCGCGGCCCGCAACTGGGCAGGCGCCCAGGACTGCTTGAAGAGGCGGCTCGAGCTGGGGGGTGAGGCGTCCGCACAGGTCCGCCACATGGTGGCGCTGGCCCGGGTGCTCGAGGACGGCTTCGGAGACGTGGCCCAGGCCATGGCGCTGTACCGTCGTGCCATGGACCTGGCGCCGCACGACGGGTCGCTCGCTGACGAGCTGGTGCGGCTCCACGAGCAGACCGGAGACGTGGCGGCGCTCGTGCAGCTCCTCGAGACCCAGGCCGCGTCCACGCAGGATCCCGTCCACGCGCAAGCGCTGCGCCTCCGGGCGGGGGACCTGTATGCGCGCTCGCTCAACGCGGTGCCCCAGGCACTCGGCGCCTACCGCGCGGTCGTCGAGGCGGATCCGCGGTGTGCGCCGGCCCGGGTGGCCCTCGCCGAGCTCTACGCGCGGGACGCGGGGACGCTGGTGCAGGCGGTGGAGGAGCACCGGCAGCTGCTGCGCCTGGAGCCGACGCGAATGGAGAGCCTCCACGCCCTCTTCCGCCTGTGGCACGGGATGAAGCTCCTGGACCGCGCGTATTGCGTGGCCGGCGTGCTTCACTTCCTACGCGCCGCGGACGACGTGGAGGCGGCCTTCTTCGCGGAGGCCCGCAGCCGGCCGCAGCTGGACGCCTCCGTCGCCCTGTCGCCGAGCGACGTGAACCTCCAGCTCCGCCACCCGGCCGCCCGGAGCCCGCTCGCGGGCGTGCTGCGCGCCGTGGGTGACCAGCTGAGCAGGCTGTATCCACCGACCCTGGAGACTGCCGGTGTCGACCGGAGGGCGGACCGGCTGAAGCCCGAACACCCGGTCCACAAGGCCATCCGCGGCGTGGCGGACCTCCTCGCCGTGGACGACTTCGACGTCTACCAGTCGCGGCGCGGGGTCGTGTTCCTGGAGACCACCGAGCCTCTGAGCATCTGCGTGGGCCAGGACGTGGTGCGCAAGTTCAACGCACGCGAGCAGCGCTTCCTCATTGGCCGCGTGGTGCTCGGGCTCCTGGATCGCACGGCGGTGCTCTCCAAGCTGTCGGTCAACGAGACCGCGGACCTGCTGGGTGCGGCGGTGCGGATCCACCACCCGGACTTCGCGGGGCTCGGGCGGAAGAACGAAGAGCTGACGAAGCAGCTGCGGCGCGCGGCTTCACGCAAGTC
>JAKEEX010000855.1 GCA_022616315.1 Myxococcaceae bacterium | reverse complement strand
GGGGGCAGCCCGCGTGGTTCTCCGGCCGCTCCCCGCGGCCCACGTGGTAGCCGTCCGGCAGGAACCGCGCCCCGGCATGGTTCACTGTACCATCCCGGTGGAGGAGCATGGAGCCTACGATGGAGGCCCGCTCGCGCGCATCCCACAGCGCCTGGAGCATGCCCTCGCGGGGCTCCAGGTCGTCGTTGAGGAGCATGACGTGGGTGCTCGCGCCGGCCGCCTCCACCGCGGCGTTGCACGCCTCGCTGAAGCTGGCGTTGTAGCCCAGCTCCACCACGCCCCAGGATGCCTGCCGCGCGATGGAGCGGAGCCTCCCAGCCGCCACGGCGTCTTGCGCGTTGTTCACGAGCACGTGCTCCAGCTCCCCGTCCTCCGGCCACCAGCTCGCGCGGGCCACCAGCCCTACGAAGTTGCCGGGGTTGATGGAGGGGGTGATGATGAGGGCGCGGTCCATCACTTCACCAGCCGCGGGGCCGGGGGCTTCAGGTTGAGGAGCCCGCACAGCGCGCGGAAGGCCGCGTCCACCGTGATGGATTCCTGCCACTCGCCCGGCTTGGCCCGGGGCCACTCGCCAGCCGGGAACCCCTCGCCGCGGATGGTGTGGCCCGCCGGCGGGGTGAGGGCCACCACCTGGCCGGGGTAGTATCCTACCCGCGCCGCCGGCGGGAAGGTGGGGAACAAGGCCACCGTGGGGGTGCCCACGGCCGCCGCGAAGTGCATGGGCGCCGCGTCCACGCACACGGCCGCCGCCACACGCTCCATGATGCCCATCGTGAACACCACGTCCGTCTGGCCGGTGAGGTCCGCCACCCCGAGAGTGCGGAGCCCAAGGGTCTGAGTGCCCACGATAAGGGGGGTCAGCCCCGCAACCCGCACGCGGGCCGCCAGCTGCTCCACGTAGGCCCGGGGGTAGGCGCGCCAGGGATTCGCGGACTCCAGCGCGATGGCCACGCAGGCGTCCGCCCGCACCCCGAACACCTCCAGGATGCGCGCGTCCACGGCCTGCAGGAGCTTGTCCGGGAGCACGATGGCCTCCCGATCCAGGTGCTCCTTTCCCAGGCCCAGGGCCTCTGCCACCACCTCCGTGCGGTGCCGGTCCTGCGCGAGCCACAGGGGCTGGACGACGGGGTGCCAGAGGCTGTGGAGATCCACGGCCGTGGTAGCCGCCCCGGGCTCCGTGGCGTACTCGTCCGCCGCCCCAAGGAGCCGCGCCAGGTCCAGGAG
>JAKEEX010000138.1 GCA_022616315.1 Myxococcaceae bacterium | reverse complement strand
GGCCGCCTGGCCGGCCGGCTCTATTTTGTCTTGCTTGCCGGATTGTTGGCAGCGTGGGGAGCGCCTGCCTGGCAGGTGAGGGCAGGGGCGGGCCCTGGATGGCGCGGACGAGGTGGACCCGGAGCTCTCTCTCGTCAAGGGCCGCGGGGGCGCGCTGCTGCGGGAGAAGGTGGTGGCGCAGGCGAGCCGACGTGTCGTCATCCTCGTGGACGCGGGCAAGCTGTCTCCGAGACTCGGCACACGCGCGTCGCTGCCTGTCGAGGTGCTTCACTTCGGCTGGCGCTCGCAGGCGCTCTACCTCGAGCGGCTGGGCGCGCACGTCACACGCCGCGAGGCGCCCGACGGCACACCCTTCGTCACGGACGAGGGCAACTGCATCCTCGACTGCGTCTTCGGTCCCATCACCGAGCCGCACGCGCTGGCCGCCAGGCTGGACGCCCGTGCGGGAGTGGCGGCGCATGGGCTCTTCCTCGGGCTGGCCACGGACCTCATCGTCGCAGGCCCCGGCGGTGTCGAGCACCGCCGTGCTCCGCTCACGCACAGGGACCCCTCTTCCCCTGAGGGTGAGGGGGCCGTGAGCCACCCGCTCCTCCCTCAGTCCTCTTCCATTCCGTAGCGGGTGTCGGACGTCGGGTCCTTGTCCTCGTCGGAGATGCCGGACTCCTGCAGCTCCTTCCGCACGCGCTTGCGCAAGGCCTCCACCTCCTCGCGCAGCTCCCGCGCCACCCGGTCCGTCTTCTCGCGCAGTGCCCGAGCGCTCGCGCGCAGCGCCCGCTTCGCAGCCTCGAAGGCTCTCTCTTCATCACGGATGAGAGCGCGGGCGTGCTGGCCGACCTGGGAGCTGACATCATCGAGACTCCGCTCGTCGCGTCTCCGCGCCCCATCCGCGACTGGCGCGCTCTCCTCTCCGGAGCCCCGCGCACCGGCATGCTGCAGGGACTCGCTCTCCGCCTGCGCGTTGCCGTTCACGTGCGCCATCCCGTCCGACGCAGCCGGGTCATTCGGCTCGATGACGACCCACTCGGCGCGCCCGCGCTCGGGGTCGGGCTGCTCGGCACCCTCCCGGCGCTCGGTCTGCGCGACGACCTCCTCCGCACCGTCCTTCTCCTGTTCCGCCTCCTTCGACGCGTCCACCGCGGGCGGCGCGCTCGCCGCCACCTGCTCCGCGGGCGCGTCCGGCAGCGGCTGCGAGAGCGCCTCCACCGCCCGGCGGACATCGGCGCTCCGCGCATTGAGCGGAGCGATGGCCTGGGCGAGCGCCAGCCGCTCCTCCTCCAGTGCCAGTCCGCGTCCCACCTGGAGCGCGCGCACCACGGCCTCCCGCGGGAGGGGCCCACGCCTGAGCAGCGCCGTCAGCGCCCGCGTACGCTCCGCGCTGGAGGAGAGGGCCTTCGCCGCCTCGACGTAGTCCAGCGCGAGCGGGTCCATCACCAGGTCCCTCTCGCGGATGCGGTGCATGAGCTCGAGGATGGACACCATCTCGCGGTCATCCCCCAGACGCGACGTCAACCGCAGCACCTCGCAGCCCGTGTCCACGGAGATGGGCGCCTCCGCGAGGAGCTCGCGCAGCGCATGCCCCTTCGCCGCCGGTGAGCGCAGGGTCTCCACGGTGCGCAGGAGGTCCGGCATCAGCGGGCCATACATCACGTCCGTCTCCTGGATGCGGTGCGACGTCCCGAGCACGCGGGACACCGCCGCGTCGTCCTGCGTGTTGCGGGCGACCGCGAGCAGGCTGCGCCCCGTCTCCGCGGTGATGTGCGCGCGGTTCAGGACACCCACCAGGAGACGGCCACGCGGCCCCGGGGACTGCACACGGGACACGGCCTCGAGGAACGCCTGCCTCTCGTGCTCCTCGGGCAGCTCGCTCCTGCGGAGGATGACACCGAGCGCCCGCGCGAGCTCCATCTCGGAGCGGCTCTCGCGCACGGCGAGCCCGATGGCCGCCTCCGTCCCGCTCCGTGGCCATCCAGACGACGCACGGGGCACGCCACTCTGCGACACCCTCACCTCGTCCTCCACACTGGTGTCCTGACCCGTTGACGTGGACGTTGACGTTGACGTTGACGTTGACGTTGACGTGGACGTGGACGGCGACGGCGACGGCGACGGCGACGGCGACGCCCGAGGACCCTCCTCCACCCAGAGCTTCCGGCTGCGCCGCCGCGGCGACGCAGGAACCGGCTCCTCCCGCTCGGGAGCTGCGCGCCCCTCAACCCAGGCGTCCTCCTCCACCCCGCGCTCTTCCGTGGGCGGGGCCTGCGTCTCCACCAGTGGCGGCGGCCGGAACTGCGTCCGCCTACGGGTGCTCTCCTTCGAGCTGAGGCGCGGGAGGGTGCGCGGGGCCTGCTTCTGCTCCTGTTGCTCCTGTGCTTCCACGGGGGCGGCCGCGAGAAGTGGAAGGAGAAGCCACATCGAGTTGACGCATTTCATTGTTCCCGCGCCTCCTGCAGAGCGAGCGGTGGGTGTGTCCCGTCCGGCCGCGGAGGCGCATGGTGTCCGCAGCCGGCGTCTCACCCGCAATGGACCGCGGGCGCGGCGCTCGCGGGCGGACGCACGAAGCGGACGCTTCCGCACACTGGCCCGCTCCACTCCCGTGACATGGTTGGCCGGGCCACAGTGGCGCTATGGTGCCGCCGGCAATCGCCGGACGCGAAGCGTGCCGTGCCTGCGGGTGCACCCACCGTCAACGCGAATCCACGAGAAGGAGAACCCCCGATGTCCTGGAAGCCATCATCCCTGAAGCTGCTGCTCATCGGCTCCATCGTCGTCGTCACGGCGTGCATTGGCCCGAAGGTGGCCTCCGCACCGGGGCCCCTGTCCACGGAGAGCCTCCAGCTCGCGCAGGCGCGCATGCCCCACGTCACTGCGGAGTCGCTCGAGGCGGGCCGCCAGCTCTTCGTGGCCAGCTGCAAGCGGTGCCACGCGTACCCGGACCTGGCCGCGCACACGGAGGAGCGCTGGCCGCAGATTGCGCAGGTGATGGGGGAGAAGGCGAAGCTCTCGGAGACCGAGCGGACGCAGCTGCTCGAGTTCGTGCTCGCCGCGCGTGCCCCCGCCTCGGCGCACGCAGCGCCCTGACGGACGGCACGGCGCTCAGGCGAGGACGGGGTCCCAGAACGCCGGTAGGCCCTCACGGTGGTGAGGCACCTCCTGCAGGGACTCACGTCTTCGCTTGAGCACGACGTCCACGTCGTCCAGCCACACCACGTCTCCGAAGTCCACGCGCACGTCGTGGGCGGCATTGCCTCCGCAGTCCACCTCGAAGTCGATGTCGCCCACCTCGCGGACGTTGCCGACGTAGTGGCCGTCCGAGGCCCAGACGCGCATCCCGGTGTGAATCTCCTGCTCCAGCACGGCGCGCCTCCCGGGGAACGAGCCCTTCCCTTCAGAACGTAAGGCGTCGCTCTCCAGGCGTCCCCCTCCCTCAGGGAAGCCCTCCCCTCTCTCCCTGGCAACCTCCCCTCGAGCCCTCAGACCTTCAGCCGTGCCACCGCCCCATGCAAAGTGGTGAGGCGGCGCACGACACGCTCGAGCTGCGCGCGCATGAAGGGCGTCCCCTCCCCGGGCGGGAGCTCGAGCGGAGGCAGTGGCGCGGGCGCACGGGAGTCGGCCACCGCGTCCGCGAGCTCCCCCAGGATGCCCACCACACGGTGCCCGAGCGCCTGGATGCCCGCAGGCCACGAGGCCGCCCCGTCGCTGGGCAGACTCGCGGCGAGCGCGGTGGCAGTCGAGCCCAGCCCGCGCGCTGACACGAGGAGCGACATCATCGCCTCCTGCCGCTCCGGCGGCCCACCGCTCTCCGTCAGCAGCCGCTGGAAGGAGGCCTCCGTGTCGAGCAGGACCAGCCCCAGCCTCCGCCTCGCCTCGTGCGCTGCGCGCCCGCCCTCCCCGCCCGGAGACTCGAGCACCGCGCGCAGGTAGTCGCCGTCCGCCCGGAGCACCCCGGCGGCCTCCTCTGGAAAACGGGTCCGCTCGGGGCTCGGCCACAGGAGCCACGTCCCGCAGAGGGCGAGCACCCCGCCCAGCAGCGTGCAGAGCGCACGCAGACCCGCGAGCTTCCAGTTGCCCGACTGCACCTCGGCGAGCAGCACGAACGCGGGCGTGAGGAAGACGGAGAAGGCGCCGTAGTTGAGGGGCAGGATGGACACCGACAGGCCCGTCAGCCCCATCACGAGGAGCAGGACGGAGAGCGGGGAGTGGAAGGACGCCGCGAGCGCGGCGGCCAACATGGCTCCCAGCACCGTGCCTCCTATCCGCTGCAGCCCGCGCTCCACGGTTGCGCCCGAGTAGGGCTGGAGGACGACGATGGCCGTCAACACCACCCAGTGCCCGTTGCGCAGCCCGAGTCCCTGGACGAGCGCCATGGCGACGGCAGTAACGATGCCGGCCCTGAGCGAGTGGCGCAGGACGAGGGAGTCCGGCGTGAGGTGCTCCCGCAGAGGCGCGAGGAAGGACCGTCGGGGAGTGGAGGGAAGGAGGGTGGGCGCCAACTCGTCCGACGGGGGACGCTTGCCTTCGATGAGCGCCACCGTCGACAGCCCCGCGCGGGCGTACTCGCCCAGCGAGGCACGAAGGCGTGCGAGGTGGTCGCCCCTCTCCGCTTCCATGGGAGGCGGTCCCACCGCTGCGGTCGGCTGCACCGGCTCGCCGGGCGTCACCTTCCGCCGCTGCTCCACCTCCCCCGCGATGCGTCGGAACGAGGCCGCGAAGCCCTGCACCGACGCCTGTGTCTGCGCGAGCTCCTCCGCCGCCTCCGACGCACGCACTGCCACGTCTGCGTCATGCTCGAGCGCAACGAGGGTCGCGAACGCGAGGTCCGCCAGCTCGACGAGGCGCAGCAGGTGCACGCCTCGCGCGGACTCCCCCGGCCGTGCCCGCCGCGTCGCCGCCAGCGTCGCACGCGCCGTCTCGATGGCCTGACGCACCCGCACGTGCGAGCGCGCCGACAGCCCTGGAGCCGCGCCCCTCGCAACACCGCCGAGCTGCCCGGCCACCTCGTCCGCGAGGGCGGCCACCACCGACAGGCAGTCGGCCACGGCGGCGCGGGCCGGTGCGTAGGGATGGACGGGCCACAGCAGCAGCGCGAGGAACACGGCCCACGCGCTCCCGGCCAGGAAGAGGCCCGCGCGCATCACCGCGTCCCCGAGCCCATGGGCCGGTTGCGCAAGGGAGGCCACGAAGGCGACGGACACGAGCGTCCCCAAGCTCGCGGGCTCCTCGCCGAAGCAGCGGATGTAGGACGCGCACGTCACCCAGAGGAACGCGAGCCCCACCGCCACCACCGGGTGCCCCGCCACCACGGCGCCCAGGGCCACCCCCAGCGCACCGACGACGGCCACGCCACCGGTGGACAGCGCCCGGGTGCGGTAGGGGCCACCCTTGTCGCCGAGGGTGGTGAGGAAGCCGGCGAGCCCCATCCAGGAGGCGCCCGGCACGCGAAGCACCAGCAGGCCGAGCATCAGCGGCGCCCCTGTGGCCAGCGCGGCCCGGAGGCCCAGGGTGAGCGCCGGACGGCCCGGCTTCAGCCTCACGAGCGAGGCGAGCTGTCGGAGGAGGCGCTCCATCGGGGACACCCTACCCACGGGGCAGGGGTGCGCATCCCACCACTTGCCTGACTGCTGGCACTCCTAACGGGCGCTTCTAGCTCCCACGCCTTTCTCTTGAGCCTGCGGCGAAACCCGGAGTAGGTCGCCCCGCCCCCCGTGTTGTGTGCCGCCATCCCCACGGCCCCACCAGGCACGTGAGCCCGCTCTTCGAGCACGGACGACATGAGCTTCCTCGACACGCACCTTCTGTCACTCGTGGTGTTCCTCCCGTTGCTGGTCGCCGGCCTGGTCGCCTTCCTGCCGGCGAAGGAGCACGGACCGCTGCGGCTCATCACCCTGCTCGGCATGGGCGCGGGCTCGCTCCTGGGCCTGCTCGCCTACCTGCGCTTCGAGCCTGGAGGTGCGGAGTTCCAGCTGGAGCACCGGGTGCGGTGGCTGGACGCGGTGGGCCTCTCCTACCACGTGGGCGTGGATGGCCTGGCGGCCTCCATGGTGCTGCTGACCGCCCTCCTGGGGCCGGTGGTGGTGCTGGCCAGCTGGAGGATGGTGAAGGAGCGGGTGAAGGAGTTCCACCTGGCGCTCCTGCTGCTCCAGTGCACGACGCTCGGGGCGCTGGTGTCCCTGGACGTGCTCCTCTTCTACATCTTCTTCGAGGCCATGCTGCTGCCCACCGCGCTGATGGTGGGCGTGTGGGGCGGTGAGCGCCGCCAGCAGGCGAGCCTGCGCTTCATCCTCGCCACCTTCGGCGGCAGCGTGCTGATGCTCGTGGCGCTGCTCGGCCTGTACTTCGTGGCGCAGCCGGCCGGCGAGCGCACCTTCGACTACGCCACCCTCTACAACGCGCTCGTCTCCGCGCACCGCGAGCTGGGCGCCTGCCGCGCGGACGTGGCCGCGTGCGACGCGCTCTCCCCGCTGGCCCAGTCGCTGCGCGAGTGGGGCCCGTGGATGTTCGGGGCCTTCGTGCTGGCGTTCGCGGTGAAGTCGCCGCTCTTCCCGGTGCACCGCTGGCTGCCGGAGACGCAGTCGGAGGCGCCGGTGGCGGTGTCCGTGCTGCTGGCCGTGAAGGTGGGCGCGTTCGGCTTCTGGCGCTTCGCCTTCCCGCTCTTCCCGGTGGCCACCGAGCAGTTCCGCACCGCGCTCGCGGTGGTGGCGGTCATCAGCATCGTCTACGGCGCGCTGATGTGCCTGGTGCAGCGCGACGTGCGCCGCTTCGTGGCGTACGCGACGGTGAGCCACCTGGGGACGGTGCTGCTGGGCATGCTGTCCATGACGCCCGAGGGCGCCACGGGCAGCGCCTACCACATGCTCAACCAGGGCGTGTCCACGGCGGCGCTCTTCATCCTGCTGGGCATGCTGCACGAGCGGCGCGGCAGCAAGCTGATGAGCGACTTCGGGGGCCTCGCCCGGGTGATGCCGCGCTTCGCGACGGTCTTCCTCATCGTCACCTTCAGCTTCATCGCGGTGCCGGGGACGAGCGGCTTCGTGGGTGAGTTCCTGGTGCTGCTCGGCACCTTCAAGAGCGGCCTGGGAATGGCGGTGGGTGTGCTCGCGGCCACCGGCGTCATCCTCGGCGCGGCCTACATGCTGTGGATGGTGCAGAAGGTGTTCTTCGGCCCGGTGACGCAGCCGGAGAACCACGGGCTGAAGGACCTGAGCGGCCGCGAGCTGGCCATCGCCCTGCCCTTCGTGGCGCTGGTGCTGGTGATGGGCCTGCGGCCCCAGCCCTTCCTCGAGCGGCTGACGCCCGCGAGCCAGCGCTTCGTCGCGCGCGCGAACGTGGGCCTCCCCGAGGGCGCCGC
>JAKEEX010000137.1 GCA_022616315.1 Myxococcaceae bacterium | reverse complement strand
GGGCACCGACGCCTCGATGTCCACGTCGCATCCCTCGAAGTTCTTCTTGGTGAAGCGGCCGGACTCCAGCGCCTGCTGGATGTTCATCCCGTGGTCCGCGATGTTGGAGACGAACTGCGCGTGCGCCTGGGGCTGGTTGAAGCCACCCTGGATGCCGAAGGCGATGCGGGTGCCGTCCTTCTCCATGAAGCCGGGGATGATGGTGTGCAGGGGGCGCTTTCGGGGAGAGAGCGTGTTGGGGTGGTTGTCCTCGAGCGTGAAGAGCCCGCCGCGGTTGTGCAGCATGAACCCGGTCCCCGGCGGGACCAGTCCCGAGCCGAAGCCCATGTAGTTGCTCTGGATGAGCGACACCATGTTCCCCTCCTTGTCGATGACACTGAGGAAGATGGTGTCGGTCCCCCCGGAGGAGGTGAATCCCTCGAGGCGGGACGGCTGGACGTTGCAGGCCGCCTTCGCGGGGTCGATGCGCGTCGCCTGCGCCTGACCATGAGACTTGGAGAGGAGCTCGCTCACGGGGAGCTGTGAGAAGCGGGGGTCGCCGATGTAACGGATGAGGTCCGCGAACGCGAGCTTCTTGGCCTCGATCATCGTGTGCATCGCCTTCGTGGTGTGGGGGCCCCACTCACCGATGGGGAACTGCTCCATGATGTTCAGCATCATCAGCGCCGCGATGCCGGTCTCGTTCGGAGGAAGCTCCGTGACGGTCCAGCCACGGTACGTCGTGTGAATCGGCTGGACCCACTCGGGCTTGAACTCCGCGAGGTCGGCAGCGGTGAGGGTGCCGCCCTGCTCCTCCGAGAGCTGGAGGATCGCCTGCGCGATGGGACCCTCGTAGAAGGCCTTCGGGCCGTCACGGGCGATGAGGCGCAGAGAGTTGCCGAGGTCCGGGTTGCGGAACACCTCGCCGGCCCCGGGCGCACGCCCCCCGGGGAGGAACGTCGCCGCCGAGTTCGGGTGCGCCGCGAGCATGGGGGTGGATGCAGCCCAGTGCCCCGCGATGATCTCGCTGACCGGGAAGCCGTTCTCTGCGTAGGAGATGGCCGGGGCGAGGAGCTCCGAGAGAGGCTTCGTTCCGAACCTCTCCCGCAGGGCCTCCCAGCCGGCCACCGTCCCCGGCACCGTCACGGTGTGGATGCCCATCTGCGGCATCTGGGTCTCACCCCGGGCCTTCATTGACTCGGCACTCGAGCCGGACGCCGACCAACCGCTGGCATTGAGGCCGTACAGCTGACCGGTCTTCGCGTCGTAGACGATGGCGAAGAGGTCGCCGCCGATGCCGTTGCCCGTGGGCTCCATCAGCCCGATGGCCGCGTTGGCGGCGATCGCTGCGTCCACTGCGTTGCCACCCCGCTCGAGAATCTCGGTGCCCACCCGAGCCGCGAGCGGCTGGCTGGCCGCCACGATGCCCCACTGCGTGGTGACCATCGAGCGCCCTGCTCTGGGCAGTGAGGGCTTGCTGGCGCTCGCTTGCGCGGCGGCCGCGATCGCCACCGTCACCACGGACAAGGACATCAAGACACTGAGGACGAGAGCACCTCGTTTCAACGCAGACCTCCCTGTGCGGGTGTGGCACTCCCTGCTCTGGGGAAAGCTTCGGAGCCCCGTACACGGTGGCAATGCGACGCTGTCACGTGCCAGGCCCCTCCCTCTCGGAGAGGCCCGCCTGGAGGCCGCGGTGCTGCCCGCTCCCGTGAGGACAGGCGATCGTGCTCCTGGCGGAGCTGGAGACGGTGGCGCCCAGGGCGTGACGGCAGCATGAGGGACGGAGGGGGCACCGGCCTGCCCCCTCCCGGAGGGTCGCATGGCGGACCCCTACATCGAGCGACGCGCGCAGATGTTCCCGAGCCTCGACGCGGAGCAGCTCGCGCGGCTCTCTGCGTGCGGCACGCGTCATCGCGTCCGCAGGGGCGAGCTCCTCTTCGAGCAGGGCGAGGTGCGCACCCGCTTCTTCGTGGTGCTCGAGGGCGCGGTGGAGGTCCTCCACCCGGACGGGGAGCGCGAGGAGCTCGTCACCGTGCTCCTTCCGGGTCAGTTCACCGGTGAGACGGACATGCTCTCCGGACGCCGCAGCCTCCTGCGTGGGCGCATGCGCGAGGACGGTGAGTTGCTGGAGTTGGACCGGGAAGCACTGCGCAGGCTGGTGCAGACGGACGCCGAGCTGAGCGAGCTCATCATGCGCGCCTTCATCCTGCGCAGGGTGTTCCTCATCGCCCACGCGCAAGGGGACGCCCTCCTGCTCGGCTCACGCCACTCCGCGGGCACGCTGCTCCTCAAGGAGTTCCTCACACGCAACGGGCACCCCTACGTCTACGTGGACGTGGAGACGGACGCCGATGTGCAGGCCCTGCTCGACCGCTTCCATGTGCGGGTGGAGGACGTGCCGGTGGTGGTGTGCCGGAGCGAGCACGTCCTGCGCAATCCCAGCCCTCAGCAGGTGGCCGCCTGCCTCGGGCTGGTGCCGCGGCTCGACGAGGCGGCGGTGCGCACGCTCGTGGTGGTGGGCGCGGGACCCGCCGGCCTGGCGGCCGCCGTCTACGGCGCCTCCGAGGGGCTCGACACCCTGGTGCTGGAGACGACGGGGCCCGGAGGCCAGGCGGGCTCGAGCTCGAAGATCGAGAACTACCTCGGCTTCCCCACCGGCATCTCCGGCCAGGCGCTCGCCGGCCGCGCGTACACGCAGGCGGAGAAATTCGGCGCGGAGGTGGCCGTGGCCGTGCGTGCCGTACGGCTCCAGCGGGAGGCCACCACGTACCTGGTGGGACTGGAGGACGGAGGGCGGGTGCGCGCGCGCTCGCTCATCCTCGCCACAGGGGCGGAGTACCGCAAGCTGACCCTGCCCGAGCGCGAGCGCTTCGAGGGGGTGGGCATCTACTACGGCGCCACCTACCTCGAGGCGCAGCTGTGCGGCGGGGAGGAGATCATCGTCGTGGGTGGCGGCAACTCGGCGGGCCAGGCGGCCGTGTTCCTCTCGCGCATCGCGCGGCGCGTGCACATGCTGGTGCGCTCGGGCGGCCTCGCGGCGAGCATGTCGCGCTACCTCATCCGCCGCATCGAGGAGAGCCCCGCCATCACCCTGCACACCCATACCCAGCTGGCAGGGCTCGTGGGTGACGACCACCTGGAGCGGGTGCGCTGGCGCAACAGCGAGACGGGCAGCGAGGAGGCCCGCCCCATCCGCCACGTCTTCTGCATGACGGGTGCTTCTCCCAACACCGGCTGGCTGCCCGATTGCGTGGCGCTGGACGACAAGGGCTTCATCAAGACGGGACAGGACCTCACGCGCGAGGAGCTCGCCCGGGCGAGGTGGCCGCTCGCGCGGTCCCCGCACCTGCTGGAGACGAGCCTGCCGGGGGTCTTCGCCGTGGGCGACGTGCGCTCCGGCAGCGTCAAGCGCCTGGCCTCCGCGGTGGGCGAGGGCTCCATCTGCGTGCAGCTCGTGCACAGGGCTCTGGCGGACTAGGAGCCCTGTGCCCGGCACGCCGCCCCACCGGGTGCGGGGGGCGGCGCTCGCTCCGGCTAGCGCGTGGGCGGGGCAACGATGAGGTCGAGCTCGAGCACGTCGCTCTCCGAGCCCATGAGGCTCCGCGACAGCTCGATCCAGCCCGGCTCCTCGAGGCGCAGCGCCGCGCGGTGAAGCAGGCGCGCGAAGTCGTGCATGCGCTCGGGCATGACCGGGTTGTCGGTCACCGGCTGCTCACCATACGCGTACGGCAGCAGGTACTCGAACGCCCGGCGGAGGCTCCCGCGCCCGTCCTGGCCCTCGTGGTGCCAGAGGTCCAGGCCGCGCGCCTCGGCGAGCGTCGCCACCCGGCTCCAGGCAATCAGGCTGAAGACGCTGTACGAGAACGGCTTGGTGCGGGCGAGCTCCCGGGGCTGGCTGCCGTCGGGCTCGATCTGCTCCTCGAGGCTCGGCAGGAGGATGCCGCGCAGGGCGTCGTCGGCGAGCTGCTCCTGGCCGGTGTAGAGCAGCAGAGGAATCGCCTGGTACCAGTAATACGTGCGGTGGTTGTTCGTGAGCTCCGCCTCCGCGCGACCGCCCGGCGTGTTGAGCATCCAGTCCAGGTACTGCGTGAACCACGCGCGCAGCTGGGCGTCGTCCTCGGCGGACCAGGCCTTCGACTCCTTCATCAGGCCGAGCGCCTCCGGGACGACACCGAAGTCGCGGCTGTCGATGATGCCCGAACCGCCCAGCTCCTCGGGGTGACCCTTGTGGATCATCGAGTACTCGAGGTTGGGGTTCATGCGCGTCTCCGGGTCGAGGAACCAGGTGCGCAACAGGGTCGCGGCGTGCTCGGCGTAGCGCTCATCCCCGAAGACGAAGTACGCGTGCGACAGCGTCGACACGGCCGAGAGCAGCTTCTGGAGCTCCGCCTTGTCCGTGATGGTCTCGGTCTCGGGGTTCACCTTGCCGTCGAGCTCGATGTACGGAAGCCCGTCCGGCTTCGTCGGGTCGGGCCAATAGTACCGGCCGAGGCTCAGGTAGTCGTGCGTGTCTCCGCTCGGGGCGCGCTGCGGCTTGTCCGTCACCGTGAACGGACCGACGGAGAGCGCCTGCTCGGCCTGTGCGCGCAGCCGGCCCAGGGCCGGGCTGGTCGCGGCGCCGGAGCGAGCCTGGGCACGCGCGGCGAGCAGCGCGTCGGCGTCGCTGAACAGCACCTGCGGCAGGCCCGCACGCGCGAGGGTCTCTCCACCGGGGACGCCCGGCGAGGTGTGCGCCGGGGTCGAGCCTCCGCCGACGGCGGGCGAAGCGGACGCCACCACCGGACCGAGGCCGGCAGCGAGGAGCGTGGTCCACAAGAGGGTTCGGGTTCGCATCATGCGACACGGAACCGCTGGGGGCGCGCGTCGCATTCACCGCCCGTGAATCGTCCCTGCTTCTCCGGGTGGGCGAGCAAGAGGGCACGCGATGCCTTGTCAGGGGCCCCACCCGGGTCGGTCCGCTCGCCAGGCAGACGGGCTCGCTTCTCCACGGGCTCGCACTGCGCCCAGACTCAGGCCCCCGCCACCCGCTTCAGCTCTGCCGTGGTGGCGAAGCTGGGAGGCCGGCGGTGCTTCGTCGCCTGCTCGTAGGCGTAGGCGAGGCGCAGCAGCGTGGGCTCGCTCCAGGCGCGGCCGATGAAGGAGAGCCCCACCGGCAGCCCGTGCACGTACCCCGCGGGCACGGTGATGCTCGGGTAGCCCGAGACGGCGGCTGGCGTGGAGCTGCTGCCCAGCCAGTGGTCGCCGAGCACCAGGTCGATGGGCCCCGGCGGTGCCTGCGTGGGCGCGACGAGCGCGTCCAGCCGGTGCTTCGCCATCACCGCGTCCAGGCCCTGCTCGCGCGACAGCCTCCTGCAGGCCGCCAGCGCCTTGAGGTACTTCCGCTCCGTGAGCGGCCCCTTCTCCTGGGCCATGTGGAAGAGCTCCTGGCCGAAGTAGGGCATCGCCGCGTCGCGGTGCTTCTCGTTCCAGGCGATGAGCTCGGCGAGCGTGCGCACCGGCGCCCTGTCTCCCAGCTCCGCGAGGTAGACCTCGAGGTCCGCCTTGAACTCGTAGAGCAGCACCTCGAGCTCGGGCTCGTCGAGCTTGCCCGCGGTGGGGATGTTGGCCTCCACCAGCGTTGCGCCCTGCGCCTTCATCACCTCGAGCGCCGTCTCCACCAGCGCGTCCGTGGCCGGGTGGTAGCCGAAGAAGCGCTCGCGCGGCACGCCGATGCGCGCGCCCTTCAAGCCCGCAGGGTCCAGGAAGCGCGTGTAGTCCGCGTGGGTGTGTCCGCGGCCCGTGGCGGTCACCGCATCGCGGGGGTCCACTCCCACCAGCGCCCCGAGCAGCGCCGCCGCGTCCGCCACCGTGCGCGTCATGGGGCCGGCGGTGTCCTGGCTGTGGGAGAGGGGGATGATGCCCGAGCGGCTCACCAGGCCCACCGTGGGCTTGAGGCCCACCAGAGAGCAGGCCGCGGAGGGCGACACGATGGAGCCGTCCGTCTCGGTGCCCACCGCCACCGCGCAGAAGTTCGCCGCCACCGCCGCTCCGGAGCCCGAGCTGGAGCCCGAGGGCGTGCGGTCGAGCGCGTACGGATTGCGGCACTGGCCCCCGCGCCCGCTCCATCCGCTGGAGGAGCGCGTGGAGCGGAAGTTCGCCCACTCACTCAGGTTCGTCTTGCCGAGGATGACCGCGCCCGCGGCCCGCAGCCGCTCGACGATGAACGCGTCGCGCGAGGGCACGGCACCCACCAGCGCCAGCGAGCCCGCGGTGGTCTGCATCCGGTCCGCGGTGGCGATGTTGTCCTTGAGCAGCACGGGGATGCCGTGCAGCGGCCCGCGCGGCCCCTTCGCCTTCCGCTCCGCGTCCAGCGCCGCGGCGAGGGCCAGGGCCTCCGGGTTCAGCTCGATGACCGAGCGCAGCGGCAGCTCCCCTGCGCGGTCCAGCTCGCGGATTCGCGCCAGATAGCGCTCGGCGAGGCTGTGCGCGCTCTCCTTGCCCGAGGCCATCTGCTCCTGCAGCCCCGCAACGGTGGCCTCCTCGAGCTCGAAGCGGCGCCCGACGGGGCGTGCGCGCGGGGCGGCGTCGGGGCCGCGGACCGGCTCGGAGGCCTGGGCGTCCGCGTCGAGAGCGACGAGCGCCCCCGCGGCGGCGGCGGCACCCAGGAGGCTACGGCGGCTCAGCCCCTTCGGGGGCACACCAGGAGGCACGTCAGCGGGCAGGGGCTCTTTCATGCAGGCATCACAGCAGCGCGGCGCGCGCGGGCGCAAGGTGGGCAGGCGAGTGAGCCGGGATTTGACGCCGGGTCTCCACACGTGGGCATGGACCACTTCGCCGCGGGTTTGCGGGCCTGCACACGAGGAGGAGTGACGGATGGAGTCGCTGACGGACCTGGCCAACCTGGACTCGCTGCGCGCTTCTCTGCAGACAAAGGGGTTGGCGCTGGCGCTCAACCTGGCCGCGGCCGTCGCCATCTTCGTCCTGGGCCGGCTCGGTGCCCGCGTTCTGGCGAAGACGCTGTCGCGCCTGCTCGAGCGCTCCGGCACGGACGTCACGCTGGTGCGCTTCCTGAGCAGCATCGTCTACGCGCTGTTGCTGGTGTTCGTCACGGTGGCCGCGCTCGAGCGGCTGGGGGTGAGCACCACGACGGTGTCCGCGGTGGTGGCCGCGGCAGGCCTGGCCATCGGTCTCGCGCTGCAGGGCTCGCTCTCCAACTTCGCGTCCGGCGTGATGATCATCCTCCTCAAGCACTTCCGCGTGGGGGACACCCTCGAGGTCGCAGGCCAGGTGGGACGGGTGGCCGACATCCAGGTGTTCAGCTCGGTGCTGGAGACGGAGGACGGGACGCGCGTCGTGCTGCCGAACAACACCCTCACCAGTGGCGTCATCAAGGTGCGCCCGCGCAAGGCCGGCGAGGCAACGCAGCAGGCCGCCTGATTCACGCGCCTTCCATGACCTCCCCGCAGCAGCTCCTCATGGCTCTCGTCCTGGTGGCCGGGGTGTGGACCCCGACCGCCCGGGCCATCTCTCCCGAGCGCGCGCTCACCCAGCTGCACCACCGCGCCTGGCAGGTGGAGGACGGGCTGCCGCAGAACAGCGCCCACGCGCTGGCCCGCACGCCGGACGGCTACCTGTGGTTCGGCACCTGGGAGGGGCTGGTGCGCTTCGACGGGGCGCAGTTCACCGTCTTCGATCGGAACAACACGCCCGCACTTCGCGGCAGGGCGGTGCGGACCCTGACCGTCGCCTCTGACGGCACGCTGTGGCTGGGGGGTGACGAGGGGCTCGTCCGGATGCGCGACGGCGTCTTCACCGCGCTGGCCCCGCCGCCGGACGGCCCTGCCCTTCGCAACGTGCGGGGCCTGCTGGCTTCGGGAGACGCTCTGTGGGTGGCCACGCGCGGCCACGGGCTGTGGCGGTGGCAGTCGGGTGCCTGGCGCCACTGGTCCACGGAGGTGGACGGCGCCGTGTGGGACCTGTTCCGGCTCGCCGAGGATGGGCGCGGCACGCTGTGGGTGGCGAGCTCGCGCGGGCTCTTGCGCCTACGGGACGGCGAGGTGCTGGAGCCCGTCCCCCTGCCCCAGGGCGAACTCCCGGTGGACACCGTGGTGCGCGGTCGCGACGGCACGGTGTGGGCGGGGGTCCGCGGTGGACACCTGCTGCGCGTCCACCCGGACGGCCGCATCGAGCCACGCTCCATGCCGCCGATGGGGGGCCACGACATCGATGCCATCCTCGAGGACGCGCATGGCACCCTCTGGCTGGGCACGTCGAACGGCGGCCTGATGCGGCTGGTGGGGGACCGGCTGATGCATCTCACCGCCGAGCAGGGGCTGGTGAGTGGCACGGTCCTGGCCCTGCTCGAGGACACCGAGGGCAACCTGTGGGTGGGCACCGACGGCGGAGGCCTCCACCGCCTCAACGAGGGGGTGGCGGTGCCGCTCGGCGTGAGCGAGGGCCTGCCGGTCCCGATGGCCCAGGCCGTCTACCAGTCACGCGATGGAGCCCTGTGGCTGGGGACGGACGGCGGAGGGGTGGCGCGGCTCCTGGACGGACGCCTCACCGTGCTCGACGCCCGCAGCGGGCTGCACACCAACCAGGTGCGCGCCATCGGCGAGAGCTCCGATGGGAGCATGTGGCTCGGCGGACGCGCCGGCGGCCTCACGCGCCTGTCCGGGGGGAAGCTCACCCCCTGGGGGCCCGCGCAGGGCGTGAGCTGGAACCATGTCAACGCCTTCGCCGAGGACGAGGCGGGGGACTTCTTCGTGGCCACCGACCGCGGGCTGGCCAGGCGCGTGGGTGAGCGCTTCGAGCTGCTGACGAAGGCCCACGGCCTCCCCTCGAACGACCTGGCCATGATGGCGCCTGCGCGCGGCGGAGGCCTGTGGCTTGCCACCGACCGGGGTGGCCTGGTGCGCTACCGCGGCGGCCGCTTCGAGGTGGTCCATGCCGACGGCGGACCCATCCGCACGCTGGTGATGGCGCTGCACGAGGACGACCGCGGCGCGCTGTGGGTGGGGACGAAGGACGGGCTCTTCCGCTTCCAGGGGGGAACCCTCGTCCGCTTCGGCCGCGAGCACGGGCTCTTCGACGACCTGATCTCCGCCGTGGTGGAGGATGCGAAGGGCCACCTGTGGATGAGCTGCAACCGCGGCGTCTTCCGCGTGGCGCGCTCCGAGCTGGAGGAGGTGGCCGAGGGGAGGAGGACGCGCGTCACCTCGCGCGTCTACGGCATGGACGACGGCATGCCGAGCGCCGAGTGCAACGGGATGACGTTCCCGACCGGCTGGCGCACGCGGGACGGGAGACTCTGGTTCCCCACCATCCGCGGCATGGTGGCCTTCCAGGAGGAGGAGAGCACGCGCCACACCGCGCGCCTGCCTCCTGTGCGCGTGGAGGCGGTGACCGTGGATGGCACGCCGGTGTCCACGGGCGACGTCCTGACGCTGCGGTCCGACGCACAGCAGGTCGAGCTTCACTACACGGCGCCCTGGCTCCGCTCGCCCGAGCAGGTGCACTTCCGCTACCAGCTCGAGGGCGTCGACGCGGACTGGGTGGAGGCGGAGGGACGCCGGACGGCCTACTACACGCACCTGCCGCCCGGGACGTTCCACTTCCGGGTGATGGCCCGGCGCTCGGACGGACCCTGGGAGGAGACGGGAGCGGCGCAGCTGCGGCTGGTGGTGCTGCCTCAGCTCCATGAGACGCTCTGGTTCCGGCTCGTGGCGGCGCTGTCGCTGGCCGGGCTCGTGGCGGGAGGCGTGGCGTGGCGCCTGCACCACCACCGGTGCCGGCAGCGTGAGCTGGAGGCCCGCGTGCACGAGCGCACCGCGGAGCTCGCCGCCACCAACGCGCAGCTGGACGCGCAGGTCCAGGCGCTGCAGGAGGCCAAGGAGCGGCTGGTGCACGCGGAGAAGATGGCCGCGGTGGGCACGCTGGCGGCCGGAGTGGGCCACGAGATCAACAATCCGCTCGCGTACATCCTCAACAACGTGAGCTTCCTGCACGCCCGTGTGCCCCGGCTTCTCGCTGGCCGGCCGCTCGCGGGCGAAGAGAAGGAGAACGCCGCGGCGGTCGAGCGCGCCCTGGCGGACACGCTGGAGGGAGTGGAGCGGGTGCGGCGCATCGTGAAGGACCTGCGCACCTTCTCGCGTGTCGAGTCCGAGAAGCGCGTGCCGGTCCGCCTGGAGGAGGTGCTGGAGGTGTCACTCGCCATTGCCGCCAACCAGCTGCGTCAGCGGGCGCGGGTTGTGCGCCGCTTCGAGCCAGTGCCTCCGGTGCTGGGGGACCCCCACCGGATGGGACAGCTCTTCCTCAACCTGCTGGTCAACGCGGCCCAGGCCATCCCCGAGGGGCAGGCAGAGAGGCACGAGGTGCGCGTGTCGCTGAGGGAGGAGCGGGGAGGCGTGGTGGTGGAGGTGGAGGACACCGGCATCGGCATCCCCGCCGAGGTGGTGCCGCGCATCTTCGAGCCGTTCTTCACCACCAAGCCGGTGGGCGAAGGCACCGGGCTGGGGCTGTCCATCTGCCACGCCATCGTGCAATCCCACGGCGGCGACATCCAGGTGCACAGCCACCCGGACCACGGCACCACCTTCCGCGTCACCCTGCCGGCGCTGGTGCCCGGGGCCGCCACGGGGACCTGAGAGCGTCCAGTGGCGGCACCCGCGTGCCGCTCGCGGACATCCGCACTCTCCTCCGGGACGGGAGCGGCAACGCGCCTGCTCCCCGTAATGTCTCGGGCCCTCGCAGCGGAGTGGCCCGATGCACGAATCCGAGTGGCTCGAGCAGGCGATTGCGCTGGCGAGCGAGAACGCTGCCGCGGGAGGGCAGCCGTTCGGCGCGCTCGTCGTACAGGGTGACACGGTGGTGGCCACCGGCGTGAACCGCGCCATCCAGGACTCCGACCCCACGGCGCACGCGGAGCTTGTCGCCATCCGCGCGGCCTGCCGGAAGCTCGGCACGCGCACGCTCGCCGGGTGCCTGGTGGTTGCGAGCTGCGAGCCCTGTCTCATGTGCGAGGCCGCAGCCATGGTGGCCCGCGTCGAGCGCGTCATCTATGGCGCCACGGGACAGCAGGCCGCGGCAGCGGGCTTCGACGTGTCGTTCCTCCTCGAGGACCTCCGCCGGCCCGCTTCGGAACGGCGCCTGCGCCTCGTCCACCTGCCGTCCGCGCAGGCCGCGCAACCGTTCGACGCGTGGCAGGTGCGCATGGCTGAGACATCCCGCTGAAGGGAAGCCCGAGGAGGCCCGCTCCCGTCGGCACGTGACTCCGATGGGCCGGACGCTCCGCATCCTGCGCGGCAGCTCGGACGCGACCTGACAGCGCGGGCAGCACGGCCTACGCTCTGCGCCCGTGCCCCCCACCGCGCCCCTGCTCGACGACATGCTCCTCCTCGTCGAAGTGGTGTCCGCAGGAAGCCTCACCGCCGGGGCCGAGCGGCTCGGGCTGCGCAAGTCCACGGTGAGCCGGCGGCTGGCGGCCCTGGAGGAGAGGCTGGGGACGCGGCTGCTGGAGCGCAACACGCGGCGGTTCCGGCTCACCGAGGCGGGGCGCGAGTACCACGCGCACTGCGCGCGTCTGGTCGCCGAGGCGCGGACGGTGAACACTGCGCTGAGCGAGGAGCGCGGCACGCCCCGCGGCACGCTGCGCGTGGCCACCCTCTCGCTGCTGGGAGAGCTGCTCACGCCGGTCATCTCCGAGTTCCTCCTGCGCCACCCCCAGGTGCGCGTGGAGCTGTCGCTCGCCGAGGCGCACGTGGACCTCGTCGCCGAGGAGTACGACGTGGCGCTGCGCACCGGTCCGCTGGCGGACTCCTCGCTGGTGGCGCGGCGGCTGGGCAGCGTGCGCACCGGCTGCTACGCGAGCCCCGCCTACCTCAGCCGCCGCGGCACGCCACGCAGCCCGGACGAGCTCGCCGGGCATGAGTGCGTGCTGCTGGCCGAGCGCGGCACCGACGAGGTGTGGTTCTTCACGGGCCCCCGCGGCGCGCGCACGGTGCGCGTGGACGGTCGGCTCCGGGTGCCCAGCGTGCGCGCGGGACACGCAGCGGCGCGCGCGGGGCTGGGCCTCGTGCGGCTGCCCACCTCCCTGGTGGCGGAGGACGTGCGCACGGGAGTGCTGGTCCCCGTGCTGGAGCCGCTGACCCCGCCGGGCCTCCCCGTCTTCGCCGTCTACCCCAGTGGGCGCCAGCTGCCCTCCAAGGTACGCGCCTTCCTCGACCTGCTCGCCGAGCGCGGCGCCGCCCTGCCCTGGGAGGAGGGCGCTCCCTCCGCGCGACGAGCACGGTGAGGCAGGGCCCTTCGCGGAACAGTCCGTCGCGCGTTGGGCCCTCGCGCGACGCGCCCCTCACCCGTTACTCCTCGTCACGTCAACCCTGGGCAACGGAGCTCCTTCCGCTGCCCTTTCGATGCGAGGGACCGGTCATGGCAGGGGACGTCATTACGATCGACGACGCGGGCTTCCGCCAGGAGGTGCTGGAGGCGCAGGAGCCGGTGCTGGTGGAATTCACGGCCCGCTGGTGCGCCCCGTGCCGCGCCCTCGCGCCCACGCTCGATGCGCTCGCCACGGACTACCGCAGCCGTCTCAAGGTCGCCATGCTGGACGTCGACGAGAACCAGGAGGCTGCGGAGCGGTACGGTGTCCGCGCCATGCCGACCCTGCTCCTCTTCAAGCAGGGGCGGGTGGTGAAGCAGATTGTCGGCGCGGTGCCACGTGCACGCCTGGAGGACGCGGTCCGACAGGTCCTCTGAGGGGCGGGCGCCTGAAGGAGCACGCGCGGCCCTCCGGGAGAAATCCCTGGCGTCGGGGTCAGGGGGCGTCGATGCCTTCGGGCCAGCCCGTGCTCTCGATCCCGAACTGTCGCGCGTACTCGTCGTTCAGTCGCTCCCAGCCGAAGCTGCGGGCATCTCCCGCGACGATGCGGCCGATGGGCTGATCGGCGAGCGCCCGTTCCGCGACGTCGAGGCAGATGTGCCAGCCAGCAGCGACCTTCGGCAGCCAGGCACGGTCGTCGAGCGTGTGATGCAGCGTGAGACGCGTTCCCGCCTCGGTCGGCTCGAGCTCCCACCTCAGCACGTCGCCGCCCCACGTGTATTCGAGGAGCCTTGGAAGTTCCGCGCGCACCACCGAGCTCTCGAGCGCTTCGTGGGCGGGCCCGCCGACCATCGTGAGAGTTGCCCGTCCGGTCGCGCCGAGGTTGCGATCCGCATCGAAAGGCGCCCACTCGCGAAGGTGGGAGGGGTCCACCAGTGCGAGCCACACCTTGCCCGGCGGGTGCCGCAGCTCTCGCACGAACACGAGCGTCCACCGCGTGCCGTCCCTCCGGACCTCGGCGCCGGACGCAGCGCCCGGCTGGTATGCTTCGCGACTCATCGGCTCTCCCCCTGCACCCGCGGTGACGCTCGCCCGGCGTCTGCGATCGCTCGCCACACCTTCTCGACGGGGTGGGCCAGGTGCCGCCCCATGCGGAGGATGTGCCTGCCGTCCTTGATCATCACCGATTCGTTCATGAGCCCAGCCTCGCGCAACCCAGGCTGTGGATGCCATCCCCCGCGTGGGGACCAGCGCCCGCTCCGCGTGCCGGAGGGTGCCCGAGGGACCGGGCAGGTCAGGTAGGGTGTACCTACCCAAGAGGGGACATCAAGGAGCGCCTCCCAATGACTGACGTCCTCCCTCGTGCTCCCGAGCGACGTGTCGCCCCTCAAGAGCACCGGCGCGCCTCCATCCCCGTCGGCAGCGCGTGGATGGTGGTGTTGAGTCTCCTGCTCTCCTTCATCCCCTTCGTCAACGGCCTCATCGGAGGCCTCGTCGGGGGCTTCAAGGTGCGAGGCGTCAAGCGGGCGCTGGCCGCTGCGGTGGTGTCCGCGGCCATCGTGGCGTTGGGCGAGTGGTTGCTCTTCGGGGTGCTGCGCCTGCGTGCGATGGGACTGGCGGCCGGAGTGAGCACCGGGCTGCTCATCCTCGCCTCGGACGCGGGCCTCTTCCTGGGCGCCATCGTCGGCGGGGCGGTCAGCGGCGCCTCGCGCGCGGAGCGCACCGGTGGGTGGATCACGCGTCGCCAGCACGCCCCACCGCATTGACATCCCGGTTCTGCACGAACGAGCTTGAGCGAGACCATGGGACTTCTCTCGCTCGAGCGTAGAGTCTCGGGTACGCCACCCCTCACCCTGAGGCTCCCGTGCCGAAGCAGCGCCCACCGGATGAAACCCGCCGCGTGCTCGTCCGCGCGCTCGCCGCTGCCCCCGTCGTCCTTGCCACGCCTGGGCTCCTGAGACGCTCAGGGAGTCTACCGGCTCGAGACGATTCTCCCCGGCCTCTACCCGGGCCGCACGCGCCACATCCATGTGAAGGTGCAGGCTCCCGGACAGCCAGTCCTCACGACGCAGCTCTACTTTGCGGATGAGGCGCGGAACGCGACGGATGGCCTCTTCCATCCGGCCCTGCTCATGTCCGTGACGGAAGGCGCGGGCGCCCTGGAAGGACGCTTCACCTTCGTTCTCGACCTCTGACCCGCGGTCTTCCAACTGCAGCCGCCCATGCGTGACCCCATGAGCCTCCCGTCCGGTCCGAAGCAGCCCGCGCTGTTCCAGCTGGCCCAGTACATCTGGCGCCCGGTGGCGTTCCTCGAGGAGTGCGGTCGCCGACACGGGGACATCTTCACGCTGAGGATGACGGGCTTCGGCTCGCTCGTCCTGGTCAGCTCTCCCGAGCTCATCCGGCAGGTCTTCACCGCGGACCCCGAGGTCCTCCTCGCCGGCAAGGCGAACGAGCTGGTCCGCCCGCTCCTGGGCGACAACTCCGTCCTCCTCCTGGATGGCACGGAGCATCTGCGCCAGCGTCGGCTCCTCCTGCCTCCCTTCCACGGCGAGCGGATGCAGGCCTATGCCGAGCTGATTCACGCGCTGACCTCGGAGGAGCTGGAGCGCTGGCCCATCGGGCATGCGTTCGCCCTCCACCGCCCGATGCAGACCATCACGCTGCAGGTCATCCTCCGCGCGGTGTTCGGCGTGGACGAGGAGGAGCGCCGCCAGACACTCGCGGACGCCATCGAGCGCATCCTGGCCTTCAACAACCCGGCAGCGGCCTACGCTCCGAAGGCCTTCCAGCGCGACTTTCCGCTCAGCCCCTACCGCACGTACATGCGCCTCAGGGCCGACGTAGACCGGCACATCTTCGCCATCATCGCCGAACGGAGGAGTGGCCCACGCGAAGGACGCACCGACGTGCTCTCGCTCCTGCTCTCGGCGAAGGACGAGCAGGGCCAGGGCATGACGGACCAGGAGCTCCGCGACGAGCTCGTCACGCTGCTCACGGCCGGCCACGAGACGACCGCCACCACGCTGGCCTGGGCGTTCGACCGCATCCTCGCCGACGCGCAGGTGCAGCAGCGGTTGGACGC
>JAKEEX010000854.1 GCA_022616315.1 Myxococcaceae bacterium | reverse complement strand
TCCCGCTCCCGGTTTTTAGAGCCGCCGCGTCCCTCGTCCTCAGCTCCCGTACTTCACGGTGCACCCATACGGCGTGGTGCTGGAGGGGTCGATGGTCGTGCCAGCCGACAGGGACTGCAGGGTCTTGCGCACGTAGTTGTTGGGCGTGGCGTTCGCGCCGCGCGGGTCATCGTCGATGGCGCCGGCGTAGCGCACGACACCCGTCCCGTCGATGACGAACATGTGCGGAGTGGTGCGGGCACCGAAGGCGCGTCCCACCTTGCCGTCCTTGTCCTGCAGCACGGGCCAGGTGAAGCCCTCGGCCTTCTTGAAGGTGGCGTCACGCTCCGGCGTGCCGGTGGAGGTCGAGTCCACCGCGAGCCACACCACCTGCTTCGGGTCCGCGCCGGCGAGCACCTTCTGCATGGTGTCCGCCTCGTAGTGGCGCTTGACGAAGGGGCAGTCCGGGTTGGTCCACTCGAGGACCACCGTCTTGCCTTTGTACTGCGCGAGGGAGTGCGTCTTGCCGGTCTCGTCCTTGAGCGCGAAGGCAGGGGCGGGCTTGCCCACGGCGGCGGTCGCGACCGGGTCGGCAGCGAAGGCGCCGGCAGAGAGGAAACCTGCGGAGAGGGCAGCGAGCAGCGACAGTCGGTTGCGCATGTGCGGATGCCTCATGGGTGTGGGTGACTGGACCCCGGGGCCAACCCGGACACCCGGGGCGGGGAGAGGCCTAATCCGGCGCGGGCGCGAACGCCAGTGCAGGGCGTCCCGGCCGCCTCTCCTGGAAAGGTTCACCCCGCGGGGGGGCCGCGGAGGGCCTCCAGCACGCGCTCCTCGGTGAGCAGCTCCGGCAGCACCTCGGGGGCATCCTCCTGTTCGGGCCGGTACAGGAGGTAGAGCGGAACGCCCGCGCGGCCGTGTCGTGCCAGCATCTCGCCGATGCGTGCGTCACGTCGTGTGTAGTCCACCACGAGCAGCACCGCGCGGCTCCGCGCGAAGGCCTCGCGGACCGCGGGCGCCGCGAGCACGGTGCGCTCGTTGTACTTGCAGGTGAGGCACCAGTCGGCGGTGAAGTCCACGAAGACCGGCCTGCCCGCGGCCAGCCCCTCGGCGAGCACCGCCTCGCTGTAGGGCTGCCAGCCCTCGGCGAGCGCTGCGCCACGCGCCTCGGGCGCCGGTGCGAAGCGCAGCGTCACCGCGGCGGACCCGACCACCAGCGCCAGCGCCACGGCGCGCAGGGCCCACCCGCGCCCTTGCTGCGCGAGCCCCCACAGCCAGGTTCCGAGCCCCACGACTACGAGGAAGGCCAGGAGCCGCCCCACGCCGTCCACCCCGGAGAGCCGCCCCAGCACCCACACCAGCCACGCCGCGGTGCCGAGCAACGCGAAGCCGAGCAGCTGCTTGCCGCGCTCCATCCACGCTCCCGGCTTCGGAAGGCGCCGTGCTCCCTGCGGCACGAGCACCAGCACCACGAAGGGAGCAGCGAGCCCGAGGCCCAGTGCGAGGAAGACGCCCAGCACCACCCACGCAGGCTGCGCCAGCGCGAAGCCCACCGCCGAGCCGAGGAACGGCGCCGAGCACGGCGTGGCCAGGACCACCGCGAGCACGCCCTCGCCCGCGCTGCGCATCCACCCGTCGGTCCGCTCCACGCCCGCCGTCAGCTGCGCTGCGTCCCCGCCGACGGTGAAGACACCGAAGAGGTTGAGGGCGAACACCACCAGCACCGCGGACACCGCGGCGACGAAGAGCGGCTCCTGGAACTGGAAGCCCCAGCCCACCTGCGCGCCCGCAGCGCGCACCGCCAGCACGGCGAGCGCGAGCACGAGGAGCGACGCCTCGATGCCCAGCGTGTACGCCGCCGCATGGCCCGCCGCGCGCCGCCGCCCTCCTCCCACCAGCTTGAGGAAGCTGAACACCTTGAGCGCCAGCACCGGGAAGACACACGGCATGAGGTTGAGCAGCGCGCCACCGAGGAACGCCAGCACGAACGCCAGCGCCAC
>JAKEEX010000853.1 GCA_022616315.1 Myxococcaceae bacterium | reverse complement strand
GCCTCGTCGAGGACCACCGTGCGCACGTGGGAGAGGTCCACCGCGCGCACCTCCAGGAGGTCCGTCAGTCGGCCGGGGGTTGCAAGAACCAGCGTCGGGCGTGAGCGGAGCTCCGCCACCTGCGCCGCCATGTCCTCCCCACCGATGACCACGGCGTGGTTGACGCCGAGCGGCTTGCCGAAGAAGCGGGCCTGCTCCGCAATCTGCAGGACCAGCTCGCGCGTGGGAGCGAGCACCAGCGCGAGCGTTCCTCTATGTCCTGAGAGCCGCTCCACCAGCGGGAGGAGGTACGCCGCCGTCTTCCCGGTCCCGGTGGCCGCGCATCCAATGACGTCCTTCCCCTCGAGCACGTGCGGGATGGCCTGTGCCTGGATGGGCGTCGGTGCGTGGAAGCGGGCGCGGCGCACCGCACCGAGCGTCTCCGCAGAGAGGCCGAGGGACTGGAACGTAGTGCTCACGCAGAGGGGCTATCACGCTGCGGCAGGCACGGCGACCAGGAAGGGGGCACGGGTGCCGCCCCTCTCCTGCCCGTCAGGACTGCAGGCCCCAACCAACCCCTCTCCCTCCACTCTCCCCTCTCCCTCTGGGAGAGGGACAGGGTGAGGGGGTTGTGCACCCCGGACTCCCCACTCAGCCCCTGGGGCGGTCCGGGCGATACCCCGGCCCACGGACGACGCGCCCGGGCTTCGCGCCCGTGTGCTCACCGTCGCGCAACACCTGCACGCCGTTGACCCACACGTTCTGCACACCGGTCGCATACTGCATCGGCCGGTCGAACGTAGCGTGGTCCTGAATCGTCGCAGGGTCGAACACCACGAGGTCGGCGAAGCAGCCAACGTCCAGGCAGCCGCGGTCCTTCAGCTTCCAGCTCGTCGCGGGCAGCCGGGTCATCCGCCGGACCGCATCCTCGAGCGTGAGCGCCTTCTCCTCGCGCACGTACTTCGCGAAGACGCGTGCGAAGTTGCCGTAGGCCCGCGGGTGGGTGCTGGACTTCAGGAAGGCGCCCTCGGGCGCGGACGACTCGGCGTCGGAGCCGAAGCTGACCCAGGGCTGGGACAGGCCCAGCCGGACATTGTCCTCGCTCATCAGGAAGTACGCCGTGCCGACGCGCGAGCCATCCTCGATCACCAGGTCGATCATCGTGTTCTCGGCATCCGTGCCACGGAGCGCCATCACCTGGGCCAGCGTCATTCCCGTCAGCGGCTTCAGCTTCTCGTTCTTGAACGCGAAGAACTTCACCCGCTCGGGAGAGCCCGCCGCGAGGTACAGGTTCTCCCAGGCGTCCGTCGGCGTCCTCATCTCGGCCACCACGCGCGCGCGGGTCGTAGGCTCCCTGAGCCTCGCGAACCACGCGTCGTCGCCGCCCTCCTGCACCCACGGCGGCATTGCGGCATCCAGTCCCGTGGCGCCGGCCGGATAGACGTACATGTTGGCCGCGACCGACTGGCCCGAGGCCCGCGCCTGCTCGATGCGCGCGATGGCCTGCGCCATCCTCGGCCAGTTCGCCTGCCCCGCCGCCTTGAGGTGGTAGGCCTCGGCGTGCACCCCGGCCTCGCGGCCGATGAGGATGAGCTCGTCGAGCGCCTCGAGGAAGCGGTTGCCCTCCGAGCGGATGTGCGACACGTAGCCGCCGCCGTACTCCGCGGCAGCCCGGGTGAGCGCAACCAGCTCGTCAGTCCTGGCATAGAACGCCGGCGCGTAGATGAGCGACGAGCCGACGCCCAGCGCTCCCTCGCGCATGGCCTGCCGCACCAGCTCCTGCATGCGCGCCAGCTCCTCGGGTGTCGGTGCACGGTCCGCCTCGCCGAGCTCGTGCATGCGCACGGTGGTGGCACCGACGAAGGAGGCGACGTTCGGCGTGACGCCACGGCGCTCGACGTGCTCGAGGTACTCGCCCAGCGTGGTCCACCCGATGTCGAAGACGATGTCGGCCTGCTCCTTCTTCGCCTGCACCTTGAGCGCGTCGTTGAGCGGTCCCATGGACCACCCCTCGCCGAAGATCTCGAGCGTGACGCCCTGCTTCGTGTCGCTGACCCCGCGGCCGTCCTCGATGAGCGCCTCGGTTGCCCAGGAGAGGACGTTGATGAAGCCGGGCGCCACGGCCTTGCCGCCCGCATCCACGATACTCCTCGCCCCGGCACCCTCGAGCGCGCCCAGCGCCACCACCCGGTCGCCGCGCACGCCAACGTCCACACGCCGGGCGGGTCCACCGCTGCCGTCGTAGACGAGCCCGTTCCGGATGATGAGGTCGTACGTCTCCCGCTGCGCCGGCGTTGCGCCCGGCTGCGTCGTCGCACAGCCGGCAATGAGGACCACGAGCGCTGCGAGGACGAAGCCAGTCGGACGCCGCATCGGATGTTCCCCCTGTCGTGAGGGAAGGGAGCATCGCCCACTCCCCGGAGTTTGTTCCAGCCCCTCG
>JAKEEX010000852.1 GCA_022616315.1 Myxococcaceae bacterium | reverse complement strand
CGCCTCGTCGAAGTAGCGGCGATTGCTGGCCCCGAGCGCAGCCTCCTGCTCAGGTGTGAGCCCCGCCATTGCCGCATCCACGTCTGCCTCCGTGAAAGGGGCGGGCAACCCGAGCACTGCGAGTGCCTCACGCGTGATGTCCAGGGCCCGCGTGCACGCCGCGGACGCGAGCGCCTCCAGGATGATGGGGTCGTCATCAGGCCTCCTGGAGGTCGCGGGAGAGTCGTCCCGAGTCAACCCTGGTCACGCCGCGATGACCAGGCCTGTCGGTGCGGCCCGGGCGCGTCAGACTGACCCCGGGCCGGCCTACCCGCTATGGTGCGAGCGGGGAATCACCGAAGAGGACGGGACGGGCAGATGGCCTGGTGGAGCCGCAAGAAGGACGCTCAGGACCTCGGAGCCGGACTGGAGCTTGCGCGGCGTGCGCTCGAGCAGCATGAGTACGCGGAGGTCTGGAACTTCATCGCATCCCATGCCGCGGAGGTGGGGCACGCCCCGGAACTGGACACGCTCTGGACGGATGTGGTCGAGCGCGCTCCTGCGCCTACGGATGAGGTCCTGGAGGCGTTGTTCACGGGGTGGGTTGAGCGCCCTCTGACCACCCTGCAGCTCGGCGAGGTCGTCATTCGCTCGCTGGAGGAAGGTGGCTTCGAGGACTACGCCGACGCACGGGCCCGGGCCGAGCAGTTGGTCTCGGCGCTCCAGCTGGCCGCCCGTGCCATCGGGGCCGGCGAGGACCAGCTGGTGGCGGCGTTCCATCACAGTCTCGCCAACGCCCTGCGCCTCGCCGGACCGGGCCGCGACGCCGAGGCCGTGGCCGCATACGAGGCCATCATCGCCTCGACGCCCGGGAAGGCGTCGAGCTGGTACAACCTCGGGTTGCTCCACAAGCAGCGCCGCCGCTTCGCCGAGGGGGTTGTGGCCAACCGGCGCGCGCGCGAGCTCGGGGACGACAGCGAGGCCGTCCTGTGGAACCTGGGCATCTGCGCGACGGGCGCTCTCGATGGGGAGACAGCCCTGGAGGCCTGGCGCGCGCTCGGAATGACGCTGGAGCAGGGGGAAGATGGCCTGCCCTTCATGCCCGGCCTCGGCATGGTGCAGGTCCGCCTCTCCACGGAGGGCGACCGCGCCTGGGAGGGCGAGGAGCCCGAGTACGAGCACGTCTGGATTCGCCGCCTCAGCCCCTGCCATGGCCGGGTGCTCTCGCCAACGATGGCGGACTTCCAGGCGGACTACGGCGATCTGGTCCTCCACGACGGTGCGGCCATCGGCTTCCGGATGCAAGACGGTCAGCGCATCCCGCGCTTCCCCCAGCTCGGCGTGCTCCGCAAGGGGGAGGAGCGCTGCTTCCGCTTCGCCGCGTTGCAGGTGGAGGGCGGACAGGTCGCCGCACTCGAGGAGTTGCTCCCGGAGGGGTGCCTCTTGTACCCGCACACCGAGCAGGTGGAGATGATCTGCCGCGAGTGCGTCCGCGGGAGCGGCCGCCACGAACACCGTCCCACCGAGCTGAGAACCCATCGGCAGCTGTTCGGGAAGCTGGTGGTTCCTGCGCGCATGGAGCCCGCCGAGTACCTGCGGCACCTCCAGGCCGCGCTCGTCCAGCGCCCCCACCTCACGCTCGCTTCACCCGCGCTGCACCTCGCGCTGGGCGACGAGGTGGGCGCGCGAAGGGCCGAGCAGACGTGGGAGCAGATCGAGGCCACCGAGGACTGAGGCCCAGGCGTCCGTCGCGCGTCAGGGGCCTGACGGCAGCGCTCGGGTGGTGAGCGGTGACCCACCCCTTGGTCGCCTCGTGCGTGGCATGCTGGAAGGCCCGGCGGGCATCAACCCCCGTCGGCCCCGCGCAAAATGTCCACTACCGCCGGATCCGCCCCTGACGTCTTCGTCGAAGTCCTGTCTGCGTCCACGCTGAACTTTGCGATGGAGCAGAGCGGCGTCGCGCTCGTCCGGGACGTGCGGGTCAGGAACGCCGGGTCCGCCGCGCTCGGCCCCTCCGTCTTCGAGCTTCAGCTCGTCCCCGAGCTGGGCGATCCGGTTCGCGTCCCGGTTCCTGCGCTTCCTCCAGGTGAGGAGGTCAGCCTGGGGCTCATCGACCTGCGCCTTCCCGTCGGACATCTCCGGTCGGTGGTCGAGGCCGAGCGGGCGCAGCTCCGCTGGACGCTGCGGCAGGAGGAGCACGCTGTCGCCTTGGGCAGTGCGGACGTAGAGGTGCTCCCGTACAACCACTGGCCCGGGGCGCGCGCACCCCTGGGCCTGCTCGTCAGCTTCGCCACACCCGCCCATCCCGTGGTGTCCGAGGTGCTCAAGGACGTCCGCCGCGTGCTCGAGGAGGCTGTGGGGGACGGAAGCCTCTCCGGCTACCAGCGACGCAGCCCGGTCCACGTGCGTGCGATGGTCCTCGCGCTGTACCAGGCCGTGCAGGACCTGGGGCTCGGCTATGCGGAGGCGCCCCCGAGCTTCGAGACGCATGGCCAGAAGGTCCGCCTGCCCGACCAACTCCTGCGCGACGGGATGGGGTGCTGCCTCGACCTGACGCTCCTGTTCGCCTCCGCGCTGGAGGCCATGGGGCT
>JAKEEX010000851.1 GCA_022616315.1 Myxococcaceae bacterium | reverse complement strand
GCCTTGCCCGCGACGAGCGTCAGCTCCGGCGTCACCGTGTCACCCTTCTGCGAAGCGCGTCCGCTGAGGCTCACGGGGACCTGGAGCGGGTACTCCGGAAGGAACGCGCGCGCGGTCTCCGGAGTGACCGCGAGCGATCGCAGCTCGAGCGTCCGAGCTCCCCCGGAGGCCTCCGACACCTGCGCGTCCGCGGTGAGACCCGCGAGCGCGAGGCCCAGCTTCGCGGTGAGCTGCTCGTCCGAGCCGTCCACTTCCAGGTCGAGACGGACCGGGCCCACGGTCGGACGCCTCATGGCACCGCTGAGCTCGAGCCGTGCTCGGAGAGCCTCCTTCGGCCCCACCCACTCGCCGTGGCCACCCGCACCGAGCTCCTCGAGAGTCACACGTCGCTCGCCGTCCGCGGTCTCCTGACGGAAGTCGATGCGCCCCTCGCTGAGCTGCAGTGCCTCCACCTCCACCGCCCAGTCGGGACGACCGCGCTCAGCCACCCCGGGCTTCTCCTCTCGCGCGGCCACGGCGCGGGAGAGGTTGAAGCCGCGGTCGTCCTGGACGAGCAGGAGCTCGGGCGCGACGAGGTGGAGCTCACGAACGAGCACCCGGCGCCAGAGCAGGGAGGGCAGGGACACGCGCGCCTCGATGCGCTCCGCACGCGCCACCACCTCGCCGTCCGGGTCCCGGAGCTCCACGTCGCGCAACGAGAGCCCATCCAGACCGAGCTCGAGCTGCTGTGCAGCCACGTGGCCCGCGAGCGCCTCGTTGGCCGACTTCTGCACGAGCCCGAGCAACCGCGCCTCGCCCGCATCCGAAGAAGCCCACACGAGCACTCCGACGACGAGCAGGAGGACGAGCCCCAGGAGGCCCAGCAGCCCCAGAAGGACTCGCCGCCCCCACCCTTTCCCCCGGACAGCGGCCGGCGCGGGCTCACGCGCTGCAGGCGGGGTTGGGTGTGCAGGAGTCAGAAGGCCTCTCCGATGGACAAGTGGAAGGTGAACGGCTTGTCGCCAGTCTTGATCTCCGGGTTGACCACACCTCCCGCGACGACAGGGAGGCCCTGTCCAGGGAGGCGATATGCAACGTCTATACGGAAGGGACCGACCGGAGTGAGATAACGGAAGCCCAGGCCCACGGCTGCCCGCAGGTTCTGCGAGAACGAGAGATAACCTCGCAGATCCGGCGCACATCCCGAGAGCGTCAGGTCGGCCGAGCGCTGCCCGAAGGGGCAGGCCGTGACGATCCCCGTGTCGAAGAAGGTTGCAACCACCAGAGGGCCGACGACGTTGTACCGGGCCTCGACGGAGGTCTCGAAGAGACCGCTGCCACCGATTGGGACCAACAGTCTTCTGCCTGCTTCGTCGACCTGCAGTTCGCGGGGGGAGAGTTGCCGGCTGTTGTATCCGCGCATCGAGTTTGGGCCACCGGAGAAGAAGCGGATC
>JAKEEX010000850.1 GCA_022616315.1 Myxococcaceae bacterium | reverse complement strand
GCGTGGTCCACAGCTCATGCCTCGCCTCGTCCCACCGCACCTCGCCGGGCTGCTGGCGCGTGGACGCGAGCACGAGGCCGGCCGACAGCCAGGTGCCCACTGCGAGCCGGAGCTGCAGGAGTGCAGGAGGTGGCTCCCCGTCCGTCGCAGCAAACACCGTGGCGAGGCGTGCACGACCGGAGAGCGCGTGGGCTGCCCCGTCCGACGCCCGGAGGAACGGCGCGAGCTGGGAGCGCTGGGCCGGCGCCAGCACCTGCGCCACGTCCGTCCCCCGGGCGCCCTGCTCGCGCGCAAGGAGGAGCGCCTCCACGTCCGCGCGCGAGAGCCCGGGGAGTGTGGCCAGGACCTCGCGGGGCGCCGTCGAGAGATCCACGCCCTCGCGCAGGAGCTCCGAGAGCGCTGGCTGCGCCTCCTCCGCCAGCAGCCCGTCCTCGACGAGCGCCTCCAGCTCCGCTTCCGTCTCCGCTTGCGCCTCCGGCACCTGGGCGGGCGCACGTGCCGGGAGACACACGCCGGAGAGGGCGAACAGCAGGAGGAGGCTTGCATTGGGTCGGGCCATGCGGCGGCGGCGCAGTGCAAAGGAGTCGCCAGACGCCATGACGCGCGGCACCGCTCGGGGAGTGTTCACACCCGTTCGTGCGTCCGCGCGGCCCCGCGTCCACGCACGCGGTGGCTCCGTCCCGGAGCAGGGACTGGCCTCGAGGCGACGCTGGCCGGCCCCCGGGAGGTGGGGTATGGCCGCTCCCGCCATGGACGACACCGAGAGGAGGCTCGTGGAGCTCGAGCTCCGCTACACCGAGCAGCAGGCGTTCATCGAGGAGCTTTCCGGGGTGCTGTACGAGCAGCAGCGTCTGCTCGAGACCCTCGAGGCCGAGGTGAAGCTGCTCCGGCGCAAGCTGGAAGGGGAGCCCGGGGTGACGGAAGCGGGGCCGGTGGAGCGCCCGCCGCATTATTGACCGCAAGCGCTCAGGGCCCGTGGACCCAGAGCTGGCGTGGCGTGCTCAGCTCGCCGAAGCCGCGTCCTTGTCGCATCAGACGCCACGACACCGGGTAGAGGCCCGGCTCCTGCGGCGCGCGGAGGGGCACCTCCAGCTCCACGGTCTCGCCGGGAGCCACGGCACGCGGAAGGGGCACCAGGCCCTCTCCCGGGCGAAAGGACGGTGACGCCCACAGCGCCAGCGTCACGCCGTCCTCCGGGCGCCAGGGGGTGGCTCCGGTGTTGCGCAGGCGAACGCGCGCGCGTGCCGCCTCACCCGGGGCGAGCGCCCGCGGCACCTCGAGCGGCTCCACGTCCGCACGCTCCGGTCCATCCGTCTCCGTGCGACGCACCACGCACACGCGCCAGTCCGGGGAGAGGCCGCGCTCGCGGCGCCAGCCCAGGAGCAGCTCCACCAGGCGCTCCGCGTCCCTCTCGGAGTTGATGGCGGAGAAGTGGAAGGGCCACCCGCGTGGCTCGCTCCCCGAGTAGCCGTTGAGGGTGGGCACACCGCTCTCGAGCGCCGCCCACATGCCGTCCAGCTGCTCCTTCCACCAGGGTCCGCGGCTGAGGACGGGTGCGTAGAGGAACGCGTCACAGTCACGCGGGACGCGCGCGGCGATGGCGGACACGTCCCGCCGGTTCTCCTCCTTGTCGAAGGCCGGCGTCGTCTGCCCCTGCTCGAGCGCCGCGAGGACCCCGAGCAGCAGCGCCGCCCAAGTGCCGAAGCGTCGTTGCATCGCCTCGAGCCCCGCGGCGAGCCCCACGGCCAGAGGGACCAGCATCAGGAGCGCGATGCGACACACGCCGCGCACCGCACCCGCGCCGGGGATGGCGAGGTAGACGACACGCCAGGGC
>JAKEEX010000849.1 GCA_022616315.1 Myxococcaceae bacterium | reverse complement strand
GATGAAGTGGGATCCCAGGCTGAGTTGGGTGGACACGCCCGGCATCACCGACCAGGGCGCACGTGAGCTGGCGCGCGCCGGGCGCCATCAGGAGCTGGCGACGGCCTACGCGCGGCTCGCAGTGAAGCTCGCGGCGGCCTACTCGCGTACCCAGGCCTGGGTGGACATGGAGGAGCTGGTGGGCGTCGCGATGCTGCGTCTGACGGAAGTGGCGCGGCGCTTCGACCCGGATGGGCCGATGGAGTTCCGCCACTTCGCGGCCAAGAACATGAGGTCCCGCATCATGCGCGCCATCAGCAAGGCGCGCCGCGCGGTCCAGGTGGACCGCAGCATGAACGTGGACCTGGCTGCGGCGCCGGAGCCCGCGGCGGACCTGGGGAGGCTCCTGGACGACGCCGTGGCGGAGGGCATCCTGACGGAGGACGAGGCTGGCACCGTGCGGCTGTGCGCGGCGGGCGAGGAGCCCACTCGGACGGCGCGCGCGCGCGCGGCTCGCGCGAAGCTGGAGGCGTGGCTGTGCTCACAGCGGAGCAGGTAGCGGTCCTCGCGGGACGGTTCCCCTTCTTCGACCTCGCCCGCTGCTCCCCGGTGCTCGCGGACTCCCAGCCCCAGGGCGGCCTCGTGGAGGTGCGAGGCCAGGGTACGTTTCCGGCCGTGGAGCTGCGCAACGGTGCCACCTGGTTCCCTTCCAAGCTCCAGCGCCCGGTGAACAAGGCCGGCGCGCCCCTCAAGGTGAGGGCCCCCAAGGGCGTGCGCCCCATCCTCCTCGATACCCCGGAGCCTGGGGAGCTGGTCGTGGTGGAGGGCGAGGGCGCGCTCCTGGCCCTGCTCTCCATCGGCATGCGCGGCGTGGCCTGCGCCGGCGGCACCAACGGCATCGGCAGCAAGGGCGCAGACGGGCGCCGCGTGCGCGCGTCCACCTTCGCGGGCAAGGACGTGCGGGTGTTCTTCGACGCGGACGAGGAGGGGCGGAAGGGCGCCTCCACTATCGCGCGGCTCCTCCTGGAATCAGGCGCAGCGCGCGTGGCCGTGGTACACCCCCCGCTGGAGGGTCACGACCCGGAGGACTGGCTGGCCACGTTCTCGGACATGATGACCGCCCTATCCGAGCTGCAGGG
>JAKEEX010000136.1 GCA_022616315.1 Myxococcaceae bacterium | reverse complement strand
GCGGCGGTGGCGGTGGCACCCGGTGCGGCGCGGCGGCGCCTGCCGGACGAGCGGCGCGCCATCACGCACAAGTTCTCCATCGCGGGCCACGAGGGCTACCTCACGGTGGGCATGTACGAGGACGGCTCGCCGGGTGAGCTCTTCGTGGTGATGGCGAAGGAGGGCAGCGTGGTGAGCGGCCTGATGGACAGCTTCGCGACGTCCATCAGCCTGGCGCTGCAGTACGGCGTGCCGCTGCAGGTGCTCGTGGACAAGTTCAGCCACACCCGCTACGAGCCGAGCGGCTTCACGGGCAACCCGGACATCCCGATTGCCAAGTCCATCACGGACTACATCTTCCGCTGGCTCCAGCTGAAGTTCCTGTCGGCGGGCAAAGCGGCGGAGGCGGCGGCGCTTCCCTACGGCACGGCGGAGGCCACGCCGGCGCCGGTGGTCGTGGCGGCGGAGGAGGCGTCCCCGAAGCGCTCGCGCGAGAAGGAGACGTTCCTGAACCAGGCGGACGCGCCGCCCTGCCACACCTGCGGGGAGATCATGGTCCGCAACGGCGCCTGCTACCGCTGCGCCAACTGCGGCGCGACGAGCGGGTGCAGCTGAGGCGACTGCAGGACTGAGAATGAACGGGACCCCGGCGAGAGACCGCTGGGGTCTTTCTCGTTCAGGGCGTCACAGTTCTGCTTTGCTGCGCGGCGCCATGTCCAAGAAGCGCCTGAAGCTCGAGCTCGAGCAGTCCCCCACCCAGGAGTCCACCCGCTTCCTCGTGCGGGAGATGGTGGCCTTCAACGAGCGCCACCACCCCGGAGCGCAGGGGGTTCTGTTGGGGGCCGCGCTGCGGGATCCGGAGGGGGAGATGGTGGCGGGGGCTCTCGGCTCCACCCAGTGGGGGTGGCTGCACATCAGCCACCTGTGGGTGCCCGATGAGCTGCGGGGCCAGGGCTGGGGGCGAAGGCTGATGGCCGCGATGGAGAAGGCGGCACTCGCGCGCGGCTGCCACGCGGCGTACGTGGACACGTTCAGCTTCCAGGCGCGCGGCTTCTACGAGAAGCTCGGCTACGAGCTCTTCGCCACCCTGCCCGACTTTCCCGAGGGCGACTCGCTCCAATTCCTCCAGAAGCGTCTTGCGCCGACGCCGCTGGTGGGTGTCACCGGGGCGCGGCGGCCGTGAGCAAAGGTGCGCCTCTCCCGCTCAATAGGCGTTCTTCGAGAGGAAGCCGCCGAGGGCCGTCTTCATCAGGATCTTGAAGTCGAGCGCCAGCGACCAGTTCTCGATGTAGTACAGGTCGTACTCGATGCGCTTCTGGATGGACGTCTGTCCTCGCAGGCCGTTGATCTGCGCCCAGCCGGTGATGCCCGACTTCACCTTGTGGCGCAGGTGGTAGCGGGGAATCTGCTTCTTGAACTCCTCGATGAACACCGGACGCTCGGGGCGCGGGCCCACGAGGCTCATGTCGCCCCAGAGGACATTGAAGAGCTGAGGGAGCTCGTCGAGCGAGCTGCGGCGCAGGAAGGTGCCCAGCGCGGTGCGGCGCGGGTCCCCGGCGCTGGCCATCACGGCCCCGCCCACCTCGGCGTCCGTCCGCATCGTGCGGAACTTGAGGATGTGGAAGGTGCTCCCATCCATCCCCATCCGCTCCTGCTTGAAGAGCACCGGCCCGCGGCTCGAGAGCTTCACCAGCACCGCCACCACGAGCATCACGGGCGCGGCGAGGAGGATGGCCACGAGCGCGAAGACGATGTCGAAGAGGCGCTTGAAGACGAGGTTCCAGCCGTGCAGCGGCCCGCCCTGCAGGCTCACGATGGGCAGCCCGCCGAACTCCTCGAGGCCGCCGTAAAGGGTGACGTACTGGAAGAGGTCCGGGACCACCTTCACGTCCACCGTGCGCAGCGCCAGCCGCTCCATCAGCGCCTTGATGAGGTCGTGGTCCTCCGTGGGGAGCGCGAGGATGACCTGGTCCAGGGGCTCGCGGTCGAGGAACCCCTCCACCTCGTCCACGGTGCCGACCACGGGCGCTCCGGCGACCTCGCTGCCCACCTGCTCGGCCTTCCGCGCGAGCACACCGACCACGCGGAAGCCCAGCTCCCGGTGGCCCTCCACCGTCTGCACCACGCGCTCGCCCAGCGCCCCTGCGCCCACCACGAGGATGCTCTTCAGGTTGAAGCCGCGGCGGCGCACCTGGTTGAGCGCCTCGCGCATGACCAGGCGCATGCTGGCCACCAGCAGGAACGCGTACACGGCGAAGATGCCGAGCGTGAGGCGTGAGTAGCGCTCGCGGAGGAAGTAGGTGACCGCCACGAGGATGAGCGTCCCCGTGATGACGGCCTTGAAGACCTCGAACGCCTCCGCGATGTGCGTGCGGACGCGGTTGGTCGTGTAGAGCCGCGCCTGGTGGAACACCACCGGGTAGATGACGAGCACCAGCGCCAGGGACACCACCGAGCTCTCGGTGCTGGGGATGTCCTCGGGCACCACGGGCCCGAAGAAGCGCGTCAGGTACGCCAGCGCGAAGGCGAACGCGAGCATCACCGCGTCGGTGGCGACCTTGATGGAGTTGTAGAAGCGCTGGAGACGGCTGAACACACGAGTCCCTTCCGAGGACGGCGCCCTGGGGCAAGTGCAAACGTCGAACCGTGCACACCCCCGACCCGAGCCGGGCTCTACCGCGCGCCGACGCTCCGGTCAAATCCCGCAAAGCCCTGTAACTCTGCGGATTTAGTGGGCGGTCCAGGCCGGGGCGCTCCAGGACCCATGCAGCCACGTGCCAGAGAGCTGTGGCACGGCCGGACAGCGCTGTCACACCGCGCGAGCGCGTCCTCGAGGCTCGGCGCCGGGGAACGGGGACGGACGACCCCTCCGCGAGCAGGCGGCCTCCACCTCTCGCGCGAACGCGTCGAGGAAGCGGGAGCGTGAGAAGCGAAGCGCCTGGGCACGGGCGTGCTCGGGGCGGAAGCCCTGCTCCCAGGAAGGGAAGGCACGGACCGCCTCGGCGAGGCTCGCCGCGGTCTGCTCGGGAAAGAGGAGCCCGGTGCGCTCGGTGACGGTCTCCAGGACCCCACCGCGCGCGAAGGCGATGACGGGCCGCCCGCAGGCCTGTGCCTCCAGCGGAGTGATGCCGAAGTCCTCCTCCGCGGTGAAGACGAGTGCGCGCGCGTTCCGGTACAGCGCCGGGAGCTCCGCGTCCGGCACCGCGCCCAGGAAGCGGATGTGGGACGGCAGCGAGCCCGAGGTGAGGCGCGCAGCATCCTGGCCACCACCGACGACCCACAGCGGCACGCCCAGCTGCGCGAAGGCCTCGAGCGCCACGTCCAGGCGCTTGTAGGGCGCGAAGGCGCCGAGCCACAGGAAGTAGCCCCCCTGCCCGCCCCCGGTGAGCGGCAACGAGGTGAAGCGCTCGAGCTGCACCGGAGGTGGCACGACCACGGCATCCCGGCCCCAGACACGCTGGATCTTCCCGGCAATGTGCGCGCTGTTTGCCACGAGGTGGTCCACGGGCTGGGAGGTGCGCACGTCCCAGGCCTGAAGTGCTGGACGCACCGCGCGCGCGGCGAGCCGCACCGGGAGGGACGCCCGCCCCGGGCCGAAGTAGTCGTCGAAGAGGTCCCACATGTAGCGCATGGGCGAGTGCACGTAGCTGACGTGCACGGCCCCCTTCGGGACGCGGACCCCCTTGGCCACACAGTGGCTGGAGGAGACGACGAGCTCGTAGCCCGAGACGTCGAGTGACGCTGCCGCCGCTGGGAAGAGCGGAAGGAAGTGGCGGTAGCGGTCGTGGATGCCCGGCACGCGCTGCAGGAAGGACGTGGTGATGCGACGCGCCTCGATGCGTGGGCTGACGCTCCCGGGGCGGTGGAGGAGCGTGAAGACGTCCGCCGCGGGGAAGAGCTCGCAGAGCGCATCCAGGACCCGCTCCCCTCCCCGGTTGGTGACCAGCCAGTCGTGTACGAGCGCGACGCGCATGCCGGGGCGCCTTGTAGCACCGAAGGTGAGGTGGATGCGTGTGCGGCCGGGAGAGGAGCCGGGGAGGAGGAGCCGCCCAGTGCCCTTGCTGGCGACCGTGCTGCCTGGGGCGGCGGCGCTGTGCTACTGAGGCCACGAGTGGCCCACGTCCTGCTCGACCTGAGAATGGTGCGCGGCCGGCTGCACGGCATCGCCCGCTACGCTCTCGAGCTGGCGCGAGCGCTGCCGCGGCTGGCGCCGGAGCTGCGCTTCAGCGGCCTCACCGGACCGGAGGGGCTGCCCTCGGACCTGGGTCCGCTGGCACCGGAGCTGCCGCTGTTGCGGTGCAGTGCGGGGTTCCTGTCGCCGCTGGAGCAGCCCGCGCTCCTCGCCTCGCTCGTCCGCGTGAGGCCGGACCTGTTCCACGCCACGTCGTTCTCGCTGCCCGCGCTCTGGCCGGGGCGCCTGGTCGCCACGCTCCACGACGCGAACCACCTGGCACTCCCCGACAACTACGGCGCGGGGCGTCAGATCTACTACCGCCTCGTCGTGGGTCCGCGCGCCCAGCGTGCCGACGCGCTCATCACCGTCTCCTCCTTCTCGCGCGACGAGCTCGCGCACCACCTGCACCTCAACCCGTACCGGCTGCAGGTCATCCCTCAGGGTGTGGACCCGCGCTTCGCCCCGCCGGGTGCCTCCGCCGTCGCGGACGTGCGCCGCCGCCTGGGGCTTCCTCCGCGCTACTTCCTCGCCGTGGGCAACCCCAAGCCGCACAAGAACCTCGCCCTTCTCGCGCGCATCGCGGAGCGGCTCCCGGCACCGCTCGTGGTGCTGGCCGGAGAGGCGCGTGCAGAGGCCCTCGGGATGCCCGCGGGGACGCGTGCGCTGGAGCAGGTGCAGGAGGAGGACCTGCCCGGGCTCTATGGCGGTGCGATCGCCCTGCTCTTCCCTTCCCGCTACGAGGGCTTTGGACTGCCGGCGCTCGAGGCGATGGCGAGTGGAAGCCCGGTCATCGCGGCGCGGACGTCCTCCCTGCCGGAGGTCGTGGGTGATGCGGGGATGCTCCTCGACCCCGACGAGACCGAGGCGTGGCTCGACGCCTCGGTGCGGCTCTCCAGGGACGAGGCGGCCCGCAACCGACTCGCGGACCTGGGCCGGGAGCGCGCCGCGCGCTTCACGTGGGAGGCCTGTGCGCGGCAGACGCTCGCGGTCTATCGCCGCGTTCTGGAGCGCGGTGGATGACGCACGGGCGTCACCCCGCTCCACCGCCGAGCTGCCCCTCGCGCCGCAGCCAGAGCAGCGTGGCCACGCCCAGGAGCAGCGCACACGGAAGCCACGCCGCAAGCGCTGGTGCGAGCCGCTCGGACGCGACGAGCGTCCTGCACGCTACCATCACGCCCCACAGCCCCACGGACACCCCGAGCCCCTCCACGAGCGCGGTGGTCAGGTGTCCCCGTCGACCGGGGCGAACCGCGAGCAGGACCGCGAGCAGCGCCGCGGGGAGCCCTGCCAACGGGTAGGCAAAACGATTGTGCAGCGCGAGCGCGAACTGCTGCGAGGCCAGGCCCACCTCGCTGCGCGCGTGGATCTGCTCCTGCAGCTGCTTGAGGCGCATGTGCTCGGGCCGCCCCAGACGGATGCGGAACGCGGAGGGATCCACCCCGAGGTCGTACTCGCCCTCCGCTTCTCGCGACACCGTGGAGGCACCGGACGTCGAGAAGCGCCGGTCCGTCACCCCGCTCAGGCGCCAGCGCGTGCCCCCGAGGGACTCCATGCGCTCTGCGTCTACGCGCCGCGCCAGCGTGAATTCCGGCGTGAGCGTGAGCACCGTCACCTGCGCGAAGCCTGTGTCCGCGTCGCCCTGGCGCAGCTCGAAGAAGCGGTCCCCCACGCGGAACCACTCCTTGCGCGTGAAGGAGAAGTCCCAGCTGGCACCGCGGTTGAATCGCTGGGCCGAGAGCTCCTCCACCCGCCGGGCCGCCCCCACGACGACGCGCTCGTCGAAGACCACCATCCCCGCACTCACGGCGAGCGCGCACAGGCCCACCGGGAGGAGGAGCGCATGCGGCGGGAAGCCGAGCGCCTTGAGCGCCGTGAGCTCTCCGCGCCGGCGCAGCGCCGACACCGTCATTCCAGCGGCGAGCAGGAGCGCGGCAGGGGCCAGCTGGTGGCCCACGACGAGCGCCTTGTAGCCGTAGAGAAGCGCCACGTCGGCCACCCAGTCGCTCCCCTTGTAGGACCTCGCATTGTCCACGAAGTCCGCAACGAGGAAGACCGCCACCACGGCGGCGAAGACGGCCACGAAGGTGGCCGCGTACTGGCGACAGAGGCTCTTGATCAGCGTGCGGCTCACGCCCCGGCCCCTCGCCGCGAGTGGTGCCACAGGAGCGCCCCACCCACGAGCGCGAAGAGCAGGTTGGCCAGCTGCGTGGCGAGCACCGGTGGCAGCTCGCCGCGGTTGCCCATCTGCTCGAAGGCGCGGAAGACGATGTAGAACGCGATGTACGCGGCGATGCTCAGCACGAAGCCCTGACCGCGCCCCGCCCCGCGCCGTCCGACCGCGAGGGCCGTCCCCAGCAGCGCGAAGGCGAGCGGCATGAGCGCGTGTCCGAGCCTCCAGTGGAACGCCATGCGGAAGGACCGCGCCTCGCGCTCATCCCCTGCCTGCCTGGCGGCCTCGAGCAACTCCTCGGGTGTCAGCTCCTCGCGCGGCGAACGGAAGCGCCTCTTCCCGCTCGCCGCAGCACCGTCCACCCCCAGTGCAATCTGCCCACGCTCGAAGTCCACGACGGCGTAGTCATCCCCGGAGACGTTTGCGCGGTGGACCTGGCCCTCCTCGAGCCGCAGCTCGAGCGCCTCGACCTCGGCCTTCCCTGCGGAGACGCTCCCGCGCCGCGCGAGCACCAGCAGCGGGGCGTCGGCATCGCGGTCGTCGTGAAGCAGCACGTGCTCCCACCGCCCGCCCTCGCGGTCCACCCCCTCCGCGTAGAGCGTCAGCTGCGTGAGGTCCTCGTAGAACACGCCTGCCTTCACGTCCCCCGCGACGTTGCGCTTGATGATGCCGTTGACGAGCACCTTCAACTCGGTGCGCCCCCATGGCACGCCGCGGAACACCAGCAAGGACATGGCGAGCGTGATCAGGAGACCCACCGCCAGCGGCGCGACGAGGAGCTTCGCTGGCCCCACGCCCACGGACTGGAGCGCCGTCAGCTCCCGGTCATCCGCGAGCCTCCCGAGGCCCACGAGGATGGCCAGGAGGAGCCCGATGGGCAGCGCCATCACCAGGAACTGCGGGCCCATGTAGAGGACGAGCCTTGCGAGGTCCTGCACGCGCACCGCGGACCCGAGCAGCACCTCCGGGCCACGGAGGAACTGCAGCATGAACATCAGCACGAAGAAGAACGCCACCCAGACGACGAGCGGGACGAGGAGCTCGCGGAGCAGGTAGCGGAGGAGGAGGGGCACGGCGATGGGACCTCAGCTCCCCTCGGCGAGCGCCCGCGCGCCGATGTCCCGGCGGAAGTGTTTGCCTGGGAACGACACCCGGGCCACCCCGGCATAGGCGCGCTCACGCGCCTCGACGAGGGTCGCTCCCCGCGCGCACACCGTCATCACCCGCCCGCCGCTCGTGACGAGCGCCCCGTCGCGTCGCGTGGTGCCCGCGTGGAAGAGCTGGACGCCCTCCCCCACCGACTCGAGCCCCGAGATGACGTCCCCCTTCCTCGGAGACTGCGGATAGCCGTGGGCAGCCAGGACGACACCCACCGTGACGCCGGCGTGCACCGCGAGTGGGCGCGGTGCCAGCTGGCCCCGTGCGCACGCGTCCAGGAGGGGAAGCACGTCCTCGGCCAGCTGCATGAGCAGCACCTGCGTCTCGGGGTCTCCGAAGCGCGCGTTGAACTCGAGCACGCGCGGCCCCGCCTGCGTCAGCATGAGGCCCGCGTACAGCGCCCCGCGGAAGGGAGTGCCCCGCGCGCGCATCACCGCGAGAGTGGGCGCGATGACGCTCTCGCCAACCTCCGCGAGCGCCGCGGGCGTGAGGAACGGCGCAGGCGTGTAGGCGCCCATTCCGCCCGTGTTGGGGCCCGTGTCGCCCTCGCCCACGCGCTTGTGGTCCTGCGCGGGGGGAAGGAGGACGTAGCGCTCGCCGTCGCACAGCGCGATGACGCTCACCTCCTCGCCCTCCAGCACCTCCTCGAGCACCAGACGCTTCCCCGCCTCGCCGAGCGCGGCCAGCTCCCGGACGGCCGCGGCAGCCTCCTCCGCCGAGCGCGCGACGATGACGCCCTTGCCCGCGGCGAGCCCGTCCGCCTTCACCACCACCTGGCCGCGGGCCCGCGCGTACGCCTCGGCAGCGGCCACGTCCGTGAAGGTCTCCGACGCCGCGGCGGGGACGCCGGCTGCGGCCATCACCTCCTTGGCGAACGCCTTGCTGCCCTCCACCCGGGCGGCGCCCGCCACCGGGCCGAAGCAAGGGACTCCCGCGGCGCCGAGCGCATCCGCCACGCCGGCCATCAGAGGCGCCTCGGGGCCCACCACCACCAGGTCCACCTTCTGCGTGCGCGCGAAGGCCACGACGGCCTCCGGGTCCTCGGGGGAGAGGGCCACGTTCTCCGCGAGGGACGCGGTCCCCGGATTGCCGGGCGCGCACCACAGCTTCGTCAGCAGGGGGCTCTGCGCCACCTTCCACGCGAGCGCGTGCTCGCGCCCGCCACTTCCGAGCACCAGGACTCTCACTTCACCCTCGCCTGTCGATCGCGTACAGCGCGCGCTTGGCCGCCCGGTCGCTCCGGTCACGGGCCACCATCTTGAGGAGCTGCTCGCGGGCGACGTCTCGGGCGCCCGTGGCGGCCTCGAGCTCTGCCAAACGCACGGCGAGCGTCGGCAATCCCGGGGCCAGCGCCAGAGCCTCCCGCATGGCCTGGAGCGCCCGGGCGGAGTCCCCGGAGGCCGCGAGCGCCTCGCCGTGGGCATAGCGCGCCAGGGCCAGCTGCCGCCCGTTGCGCTCGGCCTGCGCGCCCAGCTCGAGCGCCGCCTTCCGGTTGCCCTGCGCGAGCGCCACGAGTGTCCGCAGCGAATAGGCAGCCGCGTTTCTGACGTCCGCTGCCAGCACGTCGCGCGCCAGCCGGTCTGCGCTGCGCAGGTCGCGCTGGTGGAACCGGATGAGCGCCTCGTAGAGCCTGGCATGGAGCACGTCGGGACCGCGGGCGAGCTTCAGCAGGTGCCCCTCCGCGCCCTCGAGCGTCTCGCCGGCTCTCAGGAAGAAGCGCTCCGAGCGCGTGGGGGGCGCCGTGCGCGCCGGGTCCATCGCCTGCGCCGCGAGGAGCAGCCGGAACGCATCCGGGCCGCGCCCCGCGAGCGCCGCGGCGGCCCCGGCCCACAGCTGAGCGTCCACCCGCCGCGCGTCGCGCTTCACGGCCTCGAGGAAGCGCTCCATCGCCTCCGCGGGCCTGCGCTGGAGGACGAGCACCCGTCCCTCGAGGAGCGCCTCGAGGCCCGCATCCCCGGAGCGTCCGGCGAAGCCCTTCAGGTGCCTCGCGGCGGCCTCCGCGTCACGGCGCCCCAGCGCGAGCATCAGCAGCTGAAGGTGCGCCGCGGGGTCCTCCGGCGCCACCCTGAGGGCATCCTCCGCTGCCCTGCGTGCCGCAGCCGCGTTGCCCTGCGCGCGTTCGGCCGCGGCGAGATGAACGAGGAGCTCGGCGGCGTCGCGCTGCTCGAGGCCCTCTCGCTTCTCCAGGAGCTGGCGGAGCACCCGCACCGCCTCGCGCGGCTGCGCTCCGTCACTCTGGTAGAGGAGGACCGCCAGAGCGCGCCCGAGCTCGACGCCACCCGCCCCGCGCCGTGCCTCGAGCGCCGAGCGTGCCTGCGCCGACTGACCGAGCTCCGCATGGAGCCGCCCCAGAGCGCGCAGCGCCTCGACGTCCCCGGGGTCTTCCGACACGCGCTTGCGCAGGAGCTCCAGCGCGGGCCCGTAGCGCCCCTCGAACTCGAGCGCGAGCGCTCGGACGAGCGACACCCGCCCCATGCCGGGCCTCAGCGCCTCGGCCTTGTCCAGGTGCTCCATCGCGAGCGCGAGGGAGTCCTCCAGCTGAAGACGCGCGAGCGCGACGTGTGCCTCTGCCTGGACCCCGGGCTCGTGAGAGCCGAGCGCCTCGCTGGCCAGCGTCCGCACGCGCTCGCGAACGTCGCTCTGCCCCGGACGCGCCAGCAGGATCTGGGCGGTCGAGACGAGCATGTCCGGCGCTCGCACCGAGCGCGCGAGGCCCTCCTCCGCGAGCGCCAGGGCCTCCCGGTACTCCGGCTCCTCCATGCGCGCAGCGTGCCCGAGCGCGAAGGCCTGCACCCAGCCGGCGAGCGCGGTGTCGTTGCCGGGCTCGAGGACGAGGGCCCGCTGGAAGTGAGCCTCCGCGCGGAGCGCGCGCTCGCGGGTGCCGGTTGCGAGCGCGTCCCGCCCCTTCTCCACGTGCTCCCGCGCGGTCCCGCCCGGCTTGCCGATTGCGCGACGCCAGCGTGCGACGGCCTTGTCGAGCTCGGGTGACGGCGCTCGCAGGATCAGGGCGGGCGCAACGCGTGACGGCTGCACGTCCACCGTGGGCAGGCGGAGGTAGAGGAAGGCTCCCCCCGCCGCGAAGAGGCCCATCGCCGCCGCCACCACCCACCAGCGCCGGACGCCGGATCGCCCTGGTGGGGTGTTCCGTCGTGCGGATGGCGCGCGCGGCAGGGGCGGCATCGCCGTGGGTGGTGCGACTCCCCCGTTGAAGCTCTGGCCGGCACCCGGCTTCGCCACAGCCCCCTCACCCAGTCCCTCTCCCAGAGGGAGAGCGGAGATGGCCGCCGGGGGCCGAGGGGGGGTGGCTCCCAGGGGGCGAGGGAAGCTGGGCGGCGTGGGTGGAGGGGTCGCGCCGGCGGCCTGCCGGCACAGCTCGCAAAGGCCGAGTGCCTGGTCGAACGCGTCCGCCAGCGCGGCCCCGCAGGTGCGGCACGGAGGGAGCCCCAGCGGCGCCGCCCCGCGAAACTCGAATGGGGAGGAGGAATGTCCGCCAGAGCGCTCCGGCGGCGGGGGCGGCGCTGCGTGCTGGGGAGCACCCATCGCCGTCGCCGGAACCGCCTCCCCGTCCCGCTTCACCAGCTGGAGATGCCGGCAGCGCGGACACTGGGCGCGCACGCCCCTGGGCGTGATGACCTTGTCATCGATGAGGTAGGCCGCAGAGCACTGCTGGCAGACAATCCGCATGCGTCAATGGCGGAAGTGTCTCACACCGGTGAGCACCATGGCCATGCCGTGCTCGTCCGCGGCGGCAATGACCTCTGCATCGCGCACCGAGCCACCGGGCTGGACGATGCAGCTCGCCCCACTCTTCGCAATCTCGTCCACGCCGTCGCGGAACGGGAAGAAGGCGTCGGAGGCCACCGCGCTGCCCTTCAGCGCCTCGCCCCCGCGTGCCGTCGCAATCCTCACCGAGTCCACGCGGCTCGTCTGGCCCCCCGCCTGTGCGAGGAGCCGGTCGCCCTCGGCGAACACGATGGCGTTGCTCTTCACGTGCTTGCACACACGCCAGGCGAAGCGCATGGCCCGCTCCTCCGCGGGGGTGGGGACGCGCTTGCTGACCACCTTCCACTCCGAGGCGGGCTCCTGCGCATCCCGGTCCTGCAGCAGCAGGCCACCGGACACCGTGCGCGCCTCGAGGGCCTGGCGCGGCTTCGCATCTGGAGCGGCGAGCCCGGGGCCCGCCTCGAGCAGCCGCAGGTTCTTCTTGGCCGCGAGGGCCTCCATCGCCTCGGGGCTGAAGGACGGCGCGATCACCGCCTCGAGGAAGGTCTCCGCCAGCGCCCGTCCCGTCGCCCCGTCCACCGGACGGTTGAGCGCGACGATGCCGCCGAAGGCCGACGTCTCGTCCACCGCGCGCGCGGTGCGGTAGGCCGCCTCCAGCGCATCCGCCACCGCCACACCACACGGGGTGTTGTGCTTGATGACGACGGCACAGGGCCGCTCGGGGAACTCGAGCACCAGCCCGAGCGCCGCGTCGAGGTCCAGGAGGTTGTTGTAACTGAGCTCCTTGCCCTGGAGGGCGCGGGAGAACGCCACCGTCGGCTCCGCCGGCGTCGCGTACTCGCGGTAGAACGCCCCCGCCTGGTGGGGGTTCTCCCCGTAGCGCAGCCCCTGCGCCTTGCGGAACGAGAGGCTCAGCTCCTCCGGGAACGCCTCCCCCGCCTGCGCCGCGAGGTAGCTCGCGATGGCCGCGTCGTACGCGGCGGTGTGGGCGAAGGCCTTGCCCATCAGACGCCGCCGCGTGGCCGCTGACGTCTCCTTGCTCGCCGTGAGCTCGGCGAGCACGGCCTCGTAGTCGTCCGGGTCCACCACCACGGTGACGTGGGAGGCGTTCTTCGCCGCGGCCCGCACCATGGCCGGCCCACCGATGTCGATCTGCTCGATGGCCTCCGCCTCGGTCGCCCCTTTGGCCACCGTCTGGCGGAACGGGTAGAGGTTCACCGCCACCAGGGAGATGGGCTCGATGCCCGCCTTCTCCAGGTCCGCGCGGTCACTGGCGAGGTCCGGCCGGCCCAGGATGCCGCCATGGATGCGCGGGTGCAGGGTCTTCACCCTGCCGCCGAGGATCTCCGGGCTGCCCGTGTGCTCGGAGACCTTGCGGACGGGCACGCCTGCGGCGGTGAGCGCCTGCATGGTGCCGCCGGTGGAGAGGAGGGTGTAGCCGAGCTTCGTCAGCCCCTGGGCGAAGGGGACGAGGCCGCGCTTGTCGGAGACGCTGAGGAGTGCCAGCACGGGTACGCGCCTGGGAGTGAAGGTGAGAGCGGGCGCGTCGTACAACCGGTCGGAGGGGGTGTCAACGCGAGCGAGCCGTCCGCGTTGACCTGGAAGGGCTGCTCCCTCGGGTCCTACACGTCGTCGTCGGTGGCCTCGCGCAGCTTCATGAGGCCACGCGTCTCCACCTGGCGGATGCGCTCGCGCGTGAGGTTCATGATCTCCCCCACCTCCTCGAGCGTGATGCCGCCCTTCTCCGCCACGTCCAGGGCGCAGGTGTACTTGAGCTCCCAGATCTCCTTGTCCGGGAAGTTCAGCTTGATGGAGCCCGTCTCCGGGTTCACATCCAGGTAGAGGTTGTGCTTGCAGGAGACGAACATGCAGGGACGTGGCCCGTTGACGCAGTCCGCGCGGGTGCGCGGGCGCATGGTCTCCACCGTGCGGATGGCCTCGGCCTCCTCGGCGTCCACCTCGCCCGCGAGCCTGCGCCGGCGCAGGTCCCTGGCCATCTCCTTGCGCGACATCGTCCTGGAGCGCATGCGCTCCTCCAGCTCCTCGCCGCCAGCCTCCGGCGGGAGCGGCTCAGCACCCTGCTTGACTTGGCTCATCTCCCCTCCTCACCGGTGTCACGCTGATTCGCACTGTAGTCTGAACGCGGCGCTGGAGACACCTGCCGCGTGAGATTCCGCCCCAGCCGCGCGAGGCGCTGGACCAGGTCGCGGCCCTCCTTGCGGAGCTGGACCGCCTCGCGCCGGAGCGCGCTCGCCTGCTCGCGCCCGAGCGGCCTGCGCGACACCTCGGACTCCAGCGCCGCGACGAGCTCCGTGAGCCCGCGCGAGAGCCCGTCCAGGTGGTTCTCGAAGTAGACGTAGCTGCCGCGGATGTCCTCGAGCGTGTGGCCCTGGGCCATCAGGCGCTTGATGGCGTTGATGCGCCGGACCACCTCCACCGGATAGAGGCCGCGGCTGCCCTGGTGCTTGCCCTTGCGTCCCACGCGGCGGCTGCGCGGGAGCAGCCCCGCCTGCACGTACTTGCGGAACGTGGCCTCGGAGAGCTGCACGCCCCTGGGCCGGAAGATGTCCACGATGACGCGCGCCGGGACGCCCCCCGCGAAGTCGCGCTCGATCCGGGCGATCTCTTCGGGTCCGAGAAGCTTCAAGGCGTGCTCCACTGAATGGATGCGCGTGAGTGACGGCCACTCAATAGCGCCCACTGAGTGGAGCAGTCAAGCAGGCAGGGCCTTGGTGATCCCCGGGGGTGACGTCAGCGGGCGATCCGCACGGCTCGCGCCTGGCGCGACTCCCGCATCAGGGCCTCGAGCACACCGAGCCTCCGCTCGAGCACGTGCATCAGCAGCGGCTCGGTCTCCACGCGGTCGAAGAGCGTGAGCACCTCGTCCACGTGGCGCTCGATCTCCTCGGCCCGCTCCGGGCTGATGCGGCGGAGCAGGAGGTCCGCACCCGCCTCCATCAGCGCGCGCGCCACGGCGTTCCTGGACGTCAGCGGCTCGGGCGGCCTCGGCCCCTCACCCCGGATGAGCCGCAGCCCTCTGCGCCCGTCGTGCTGCTCCGCCATGACGTCCCTCCTCTCGCACCAGGTGCGCTGAGGTGGGATACTGGAACACCCCGGAGGACACGCAAGTTTCCGGCGGTCTATCTGCCGCAAACACGCCGGTACTGAACCTCGATGCGGGCGCCCGGTGCGGGCTGGGGCACGAAGACGACGGAGTTGTCCGCGGCGCTGTAGTCCCAGCCCGCCGGGGGCACCACCGCCCCGTCCATGCGCACCACGATGCTCGAAGGGTCCGGCGTGTTGCCGAGCGCGAAGCGGTCCTGCGGCGAGAAGGCCTTCTCCGCGACCTGCTGGAGGAGCGGCCTGTAGTCCCCTGCGCAAACGCTGAGCACCGCGCCTCCGGTGAGCTGTGCCGCCTCCGCGTAGCGGTCTCCGGCACCGCCCGCGCTCGAGCATCCCCCCTGCCCCGGAGCGATGGCCCAGATGCCCATCCGCTGCGGCTGGCCCACGCCCTTGAGGGCGCGCAGGAACTGGACGTAGGTGGCGGGCGAGTCCGGTGAGTGGTCGTCCTCGTCACCCACGAAGAGGACGGCGAGCGCCGCCTCGTCGCGCAGGAAGCCGATGTTCCCGTCCTCGGCCGTGGGGGTGCGCGGGTCGTCCGCGTTGTTGACGAGGGGTGGCGTCAGCGCGCGCCGCATCGCCTCGAAGCCCTGCTCCACGAGCGCGCACTGGCCCACGTCCGCGTTCTGCTGCAGCAGGGTCGCGAGGTTCCCCATGGAGCTGGTGAGCACGCGCGGCCGTGCGCCGTCCACCGGGGCGAAGCGCCCCGCCTCGCCGCCCTGCGCGCCACCGGGGCACGCGCTCGACACGGGCTCGATGCCGGTCGTCGTGATGGCGGCACGGAGGTCCACCCCACGGCGCTGTGCGGTCTCCGCGAACGCGGGCAGTGCGGCGACGAGGCGCGGGTGCTCCTCGACCATGGACGCGGTGTTGTCCACGACGAAGAGCACGTCCACCTTGTTTCCGTCCGTCTGGACGAACCGGTCCGTCTGGTCCATCCGGCGCGAGGACTCTCCGATGAGCGGCACGAGCAGCGGCGCCGCGAGCCCCGTCACCGGCACGTAGAGCGGGGACAGGTTCATCCCCGCGGCCTGCGCGGCGTACGTCACCTCGAGCGTGGCGGCCTGGCCGGGCTGCAGCTGCACCTGGGCCGGGAGCCCCTGCGTCAGCATGAACTCACCATCGGTGGTGCCCGCTCCGATGACCGCGGGACCCACGCCGACGGCCGCGCTGCACCCGTTGACGAGCTGCACCTGCCGGGGGACCGGCGGGCACTCCGGCCAGGCCACGCCGAACTCCACGTAGTTCGGGACGGCGACCAGGCAGCTCGTCTGGCTGTTGGCGATGATCGGCACGTCGCGCACGGGGGCCGCGGGGTCCGCCACCTCCAGGCGCAGGAGTCCGGTGAAGGCGCCCCCCTGGGCCGGCGCGTTGAAGGCCACCATGAAGGAGAAGGCCTCTCCGGCGCCCCACATGAGGAGGCCATCGATGTGGCCACCGGGCATGGAGAACACCCCGCCCCCGTCGTTCACGAGCCCGATGTTCTTCACCGCGCAGAGCGTGCCGTCCAGGTGCTCCACCTTCACGCCGAGCACCGCGCCTGCCGACGACGGCACCGTCCCGAAGTCCAGCTGCGCCGGGGTGATGCGCACCTGGCACGGAGGGTATTGCCGCGCGCGGCCGCGCAGCACGACGGGCGTCTCGTTCAGCGTCACGCCGCTGCTCTGCACGCGGAAGGTGCCCTCGTGCGCCCCCGCGGCGGTGGGCTCGAAGAAGACGCGCAGGTTGACCTCTCCGCCCGCGGGAAGCGTGACGGGAAGCTGCTGGGGCGCCACGCTGAACTGCACCGGTGCGCCGCCCGGGCCCGGATCGAAGAACAGCCTGGTGAGCGTGAGCGGCGAGGCGTTGTTCGTCCCGCAGTTCTTCACGGTCACCGTCAGGCCGGTCTTCGAGCCGACCGGCAGCTCCCCGAAGTCGTGCTCGGCGGGGCTCACGCAGACCTCGGGCGCCCCGCCATACCCCTGGAGCCCCACGGGCAGCGTAGGGTTGCGCACGCTCCTCAAGCTGAAGTCCAGCTGTCCGCCCGCCTCACCCATGTGGCCGGGGCTGAAGCGCAGCTCCACCTCCAGCGTGCCCGCCGGCGCGAGCACCTGCGGAAACACCACGGAGGGCAGCAGGAAGCCAGGGTCGGTCCGGGCAGCGAGCGCTGCGGCGAGGACCTCTTGCGGCTCGGTGGAGAGGTTCCGCAGGAGCACCTTGCGCGCGCCCGAGCGGTCCATGGGGGTCTGCCCGAAGATGACGGGAGAGGGCTCGGCAATCACCGCCCGATCCAGCGCTTCGGCGGCCACTCGCACGACCACATCCCTGCACCCCGTGCACGGTGTCACCGCGAGCGCCACCTGCTTGCGCCCCACGTCCGGCGGAGCCCACGTCACCGGCAACTCGCGCCGCTCGTAGGCCGCGAGCTCGAGTGTTTCCGGTGCGGAGAACTCGTCCGCATCCGCGCCCACCGTGCGCACCCGCACCCATGTGGGAATGTCCGCGGGGTTCTCCACGGAGAAGCTGAGCGTCTTGGATGTCTGCGCCTCGATGCGCCCGAAGTCCAGCTGGTCCGGCTTCACCAGGGACGTCGCGTCCACGCCCTCGCCCTTGAGCACCACGCGGGAGAGGGGCACCAGGCCGCTGTTGGTGCGCACGACCAGCTTCCCCTCCGCGCTCCCACCCGCCTGCGGCGAGAAGCGTAGCTTGAGCGGGCTGCTGCCGCCGGAGACGACGCGGTGCGGGCCCCCTTGGTCGAGGCGCACGCGGAAGGCGCCCTGCGGCCCCTCCGTCCACACCTCCATGAGCTCGAGCTCGGCCCGGCCGTTGTTGATGACGGTGACGTCCACCTCGCGTCCGGCGAAGATCGGGACGCGGCCGAAGTCCACCACCCGCGGCTCGATGCTCGGCAGGCTCTCTGCCGGCGCTGTGTATTGCCTCTCCGCGCAACCGACAGCGACTGTCACCCCGACGAGGGCCAAGAGCCCCCGAACTCCCAATCCGGGCCTCATCCCCACCCCCCAACCCGTGCCCGTCGCCGGCGCCGCGCGGGCCTATCCCCGTCCCCAAGCTAGGGAGCGCCCCTTGGCCAGACAACTTCTCCGTCCGCTGCCGGACACGAGGCGGTCGACTTTTCCGTCCGGGCGGGGCAGCAAGGCGGGCATGACAGCGCCTCCACCCGGTCCCCCGCCCGAGCGCGGCATCTTCTGCAACCGCACCCTCAACCTGCGCGCCATCCGCGCCATCGGCTACGACATGGACTACACGCTGGTCCACTACCACGTGGATGCGTGGGAGCGGCGCGCGTACGACTCCATCCGCGAGCAGCTGGTGGCGCAGGGCTGGCCGGTGGCCCACTTCAGCTTCGACCCCGCGCTGGCTATCCGTGGGCTGGTCATCGACACGGAGCAGGGCAATCTCCTGAAGGCCAACCGCTTCGGCTTCGTGCGCAAGGCCTTTCACGGCACGCGGAAGCTGGACCACGTGGCGGTGCGGCAGGCCTATGCGCGCACGATCGTGGACCTCTCCGAGCCGCGGTGGGTGTTCCTCAACACCCTCTTCTCGCTCTCCGAGGCTTGCCTCTTCGCGCAGCTGGTCGACGTGCTCGACGAGGGCCGCCTCCCCGGCCCCATGGGCTATCGCGATCTCTACGAGCAGGTGCGCCGCCACCTGGACGCCGCGCACATGCAGGGACAGCTGAAGGCGGAGATCGTGGCCCACCCCGAGCGCTACGTCCTCCAGGACGAGGAGACGGCCCTCGCCTTGCTGGACCAGCGCCAGGCGGGGAAGAAGCTCCTGCTCATCACCAACAGCGAGTGGGCCTACACGCGGTCGATGATGCGCCACGCGCTCGATCCGTTCCTCCCCGGGGGCATGACGTGGCGGGAGCTGTTCGACGTCGTCATCGTCGCGGCGCGAAAGCCCGAGTTCTTCACCACGCGAAGCCCGCTCTTCGAGATCGTCACCGACGAGGGCCTCCTGCGTCCGCACCTCGGGCCGCTCAAGTCGGGAGTCCCCTACTTCGGCGGGAGCGCGGTGGAGCTGGAGAGGAGCCTGGGCATGTCCGGCGACGAGATCCTCTACGTGGGCGACCACATGTTCGGCGACGTGCACGTCACCAAGAACGTCCTGCGCTGGCGCACGGCGCTCATCCTTCGCGAGCTCGAGGACGAGGTGCGCGCCATCGCAAGCTTCCGCGCTACCGAGGTACGCCTGGCGGAGCTCATGCGCGAGAAGGAGGCGCTGGAGGCGGAGACGTGGCAGGTCCGGCTGGAGCTCCAGCGACGGCGCGCGGACTACGGGCCGCGCTCGGAGACCCCCGAGACCGAGCTGCACGCCCGCGCGGTGGAGCTTCGCGCGAAGCTCGAGGCGCTCGACGCGAAGCTCGCGCCCATGGCCCGCGCGGCGACCGAGCTCTCCAACCCCAACTGGGGCCTCCTCACGCGCGCCGGGAACGACAAGAGCCACCTGGCCCGCCAGATGGAGCGCTACGCGGACATCTACACCTCGCGGGTCTCCAACTTCCTCTTCGCGACTCCGTTCGTCTACCTGCGCTCGCCGCGCGGGAGCCTTCCGCACGACCCCTCGATGCCGGGCGGGACGCCGGTCTTCACCTCCGGGACACCGGGAACGGGTGCGCTGGATGGGGACTGACGTCGTCGCTCACGGCCCGTTCGCGGGAGCGCCCCCTGGTCTCAGCGGGAGGACCGCGGCGAGCCCACGCGCGCGCCGCGCGGGAGACCGGTAGGGCGCGGGCGCGAGCGAGCGGAGGAAGAACCTCACCCCCGCCGCCATCTCCGCTCCCGCCTCCACCAGGCCCGCGTGGCCCGCGTCCTCCACCCGCAGCCACCGCGCGCCGGGGATGCCCGCGTGCAGGCGCGCCACCTCCTCGAGCGGCACGAGCGTGTCGTTCGCAGCCGCGACCACCTGCGTGGGCACGCGGATGGTGGGCAGCACGTCGCTGCTGTCGCCGTCCAGGAGGCCGCGGAGTGACTTCCAGTAGGCCGCGGCATCCATCCGGCTCACGGCTTCGAGGAAGGCCTCGATGTCCCCCCGTGGCGCCCGCGCGCGCAGGAGTCCCAGGGCGCGCCCGGCCGGGACCGCCAGCCGCGAGCCGAGGAGGACGCGGAGGAAGGGGGCCAGCACCGGCACGAGCGGCGTGCCGACGTCCATCGCCCACCGCATGGCGCTCGCGGAGCCCGGGACGCGCAGCAGCAGTATCCCCGGCGCACGCGCGCTCCCCGCGATGAGCGTCAGGGAGGGCACGAGCTCCGGGTGTCGCCGGTAGAGCTCCAGCACCACCCGTACGCCCATGGAGAACGCCACCTGGTGCGGTGGCCGTCCGTCCCCTCGCGCCATCACCGCACGCGTCACGCGCGCGAGGTCGTCCACGTGGGCCGCCAGGCCATAGTCGCCCGTGGCCGCGAGCCCACTCGTCGCGTGGCCCCGGTAGCTCCAGTGGATGATCCGGTGTTCCTCGACGAGATCCGCCACGAGGAAGCGCCAGAAGTTCTCCGGGGTCCCCACCCCGTTGGTGAGCAGCACCGTCGGGCGCGAGCCCAGCGCAGACTCCGAGGGCTGCGCACCCAGGTGCGTGTGGTACGCGATGCGCGTGCCGTCCCGGGCCATGAGGACGTGCCGGATGCAGCGGTCGCTCATGCCCGGCAAGGTGGGCGCCTGGAAAAAGTCGGACAACCCTGTGTGGAGGCGTCCACCCGGCGCGTTGCTCGGCGGGCCGGCCCAATCCACGCACGAAGCGCGAGATGACGAAGGCCTGCAGTGTCCGGCGGACGAAGCACGGCTGCGCACCGTGCGACCAGGCGTCAATGAAAAAGCCCCCGGACCTTGCGGATCCGGAGGCTCATTTCGGAGTGCCCAGGGCGGGATTCGAACCCGCACACCTTTCGGCGCCACCCCCTCAAGATG
>JAKEEX010000848.1 GCA_022616315.1 Myxococcaceae bacterium | reverse complement strand
GTCGAAGAAGTAGAAGACCTCGCCCGGCGCCCTGGTGATGTCCTCGATGGAGAGGTCGAAGCGCTGCGCATAGCCGAGCATCGTCTTGTGCAGGTTGTCGATGAACTCACCCCCGCGCTCGGCCACCTGTCCGGGGAAGGTGACGGGCCCGCCAAACGCCCCGCCGAGGGAGAAGCAGCGCCCGCCGACGCGGGTGCTCGCCTCGTGCACGGTGGCCACCACCCCTTGCTGCGCGAGCGCGTCCGCACAGGCGAGCCCGGCGAGGCCCGCGCCCACGATGCCCACGCTCGGCCCCGGGGAGGAGGGCGCTGGCGCCGCGCGTGCCGGAGAGGGCCACCCGACGGTCGCGAGCCCGCTCCCCGCCAGCGCCGCCGTGCCGAGCCCCACGAGCACGTCGCGCCGGTGGAGCCGCTGCGCCCGGGCGTGCTCCTCGCGCCGGGCCACCTCCGCCAGACCGTCCGCCGTGGAGAGGCCCCGTGTCTCGCAGTGGTGGGCGATGCGGATGCTGCGTGCCAGCTGCCGGAAGAGCTTCGAGCGGCCCATCCCTGTTCCCCCTCCGGGGCGCCTCGCGTGACGAGGCCCGCGTGCTGCGCCCCGCGTGCGCCAGGGACAATGGCAGAGAGGGTTCAAGTGTCCTGCGGGGCCATCGACCGACGCGGTGCACATCCGACACTTGGACAGCCCTGCGGGGCACCGGCTCTCCCGCTCTCCCAGGGCTTCCATGCCATCCGTGTGGCAGGGAGGGTTGAGCCTCGCGGCGGTGTCGTGGCGCCTCACGTCCGGACGCAGGCCTGCCGTGGCGTTCGCCTCGAGGGACGTCGCCTGAGGCGCGAAAGGGAGGGGGCTGTGCGGAGGACTTTGGCGTCAGTGCCAGAAGGCGTCCTGCGGCGGCCCACGTGCGGAAGAACTGCGATGCTGCGCCTGAGAGGACCTTGTCCGGATGGCTCAGGTGCTGGAGCCGAGGAGCGCTGAATACGCTTCCGGCTTGAAGCCCACGAGCACCTTCTCGCCGACGACGAGCACCGGCCGCTTCACGAGCTTGCCGTCCGCAGCGAGCCATTCGAGCAGCTCCGCGTCACTGGCGGCATCCACC
>JAKEEX010000135.1 GCA_022616315.1 Myxococcaceae bacterium | reverse complement strand
GCCCGCCACGGCTACCTAGAGGGCCAACCCTCCCGAGGCTGGAAGGTCATGGACTCCTGGATGCGCGCCGGCGTGGAGTACGTGCCGGACTCCTCCGGCGACGTGCTGGACCTCGTGAAGTCCCACCAGCTGGTACTACCGCCCGCCCCCTCCACGGCTGAGGACTCCTCCGAAGCACTCTGGCGCGACCTGCGCGCCTTTATGCAGCAGTGGGTGGCCCTCGCGCCGGAGTTCTTTGACGTGATCGTGGCCTATGTTCTGCTCACCTATCGGCTGGAAGACGCCAGCTTCCCCTACGTGCCGTACCTCCGCTTCCACGGCAAGCCGGAGTCCGGCAAGGGGCGCGCGCTGGAGGTGGTGCGCGAGCTGGCCTGGCGCGGGCTCCAATCTAAGCCCACCGCGAACAACCTCCACCGCGTGGTCCAGTATTTCGGGGACGTGACCCTGGTGGTGGATGAGTTCCACCTGGACCGGGGCATGGGGCGCGAGGCGCAAGAAACCCTCATCGACACCCTGAACCTAGGCTATCATCGCAGCGACGGTATGCTCCGCGTGGACGACCACCGGGGCCAGAAGATCGTGCGTAACTTCCGGCTGTTCGGCCCCAAGGTATTCGCGGGGTACGGCTGTGACGAGCACGAGGCGCTGGCGCGCCGCACGGTGTCCATCGAAATGGGGAAGGTGGACGTACCGGACGCCATGGACGCCCCGGCGCTTGCGCTGGACTTCTACGCCGCGGCGGAGGCCCTACGCGCGCGGCTCCTCGCATGGCGCGGCCGCAAGCTGAGCCTGGGTATGCCTGATCCGCGCAGCGCCCGGGCGTCCGCGCTGCGGCAGCGCGCGGGGCGTGGGGTGGCGCAGGTGTTCTGGCCGCTCGCAGAAATGGTGCCGGAGGGGATGGAGTCGGAGCTGGAGGCTATATACCGCTGCGCGGAGGCGCGTCGCGCGGACACGCGGCAGGTGCGTGAGGTGACCCCGGAGGGCGCGGCCCTGGAGGCCCTGGCCAACCTGTGGCAGCGTGGCGCAGCCCACGAGTCCAGCATCCTCACGGAGGACGTGGCCGCGGAGGTGGACGGCGAGCCGGTGTCCACCGGGCGCATGCTCCGCAAGCTGGGCCTGGTCCACCACCGCGTGCGCGCCAAGGGTGGGCGCAAGGGCGCCTTCCTCGTGAGCGCGGCGGACCCCGTGCTGCAGGCCGTTATGGACCACTACGGTGTGGCGTGGCCGCGCGAGGGCGGCGGGAAGAAGGAGGCCGCGCTGTGAAGTGCGCGGCGTGCAGCCGCGTGGTGCTACTGGGCGCGGTGCGCTTCCGGGCCTGCGGCGCCTGGTTCCGCCTATGTCGCCCGTGCGCCCGCATCGTTGCGCAGGGCCGCATCGGGGATTGGGCCACCACGCCGTTCAACGTGCTCCTGGTGCAGGAGCGCGTCATAGGGGAGTATCAGGCGCTGGCCACCGCGCTCGCGTGGCTTATTTCGGCGGGGGCGGTAGTTGACTTCTCCGGGGCAGGAGTCACCATATTCACCGGACAAGGTACAGACCTGAAGGAGGCCACAGGGGCCCACTTCATGGCAGCCTATACCGCCCTGCGCCACCAAGCGCGGGAGAATTGAAGGGTGACCATCATGCGCAGCATGACCCAGGCGCAGCGACGCGCGCTGCGAACCATCAACGAGCACAGCACTGGCCGCGGCAAGCGCGGCTACGACCCCGCCTCCAAGGAGGTGTTCATCAACACGCTCCACTCCCTCGTGGAGCGTGGCCTCGTGCAGCCGCTCCTCCGCTCCAATGGGCGGACGACGTTCACGCGGTTCGTCCCCACGCGCGAGGGCCGCAGCGTTCTCGCCTAATGAGGGACCTGGAGAGCCAGGGCCGCGAACCCCGGGGCCGGCAGCGGGGTATATCTGTCGGCACTAACAACGAGGTGCCGACATGTACCCTGAACCCGGCGCGCGTGACCCTCACCGCGGCTGCTGCATCATCATGCTGGTGCTGCTGGCCCTACTGGCAAGTGCCTCCCAGGCGGACCCCCTCTACCAGTGCGGGCCCACGAGCTGGACGGACAACGCGAAGCGTGGCTGCCCGGAGGCCTCCGTCCCGGACGTGCCCTGGACGCCGGTGCTGGAGCCGAGCCGCGTCCACCGCTGGCCTGCCGGGGCGGCCCCCTACGTGCAGGTGCCCGCGGAGGGACTTCACTACCGTGTGGAGGTGCGCGGCGGCGAGCGGTATGGCGTCATGTACGACCGCGGCCGGGAGTTCTACACGGAGCGCCTGGACCGCGTGGAAGTGCGCCGGTGACCTTCAAGGCAGTGCAGGGATTTTTCCAGGGGGTCAAGAAAGCTTTGAAGTCAGATCGAGAACCCGTCTTTGGGTTGTGCGAAATCCGGGCTTACTCGGCTAACTCGATCCACTACAGAGTCGGGAGTATAGGGCCAGATGGAATCTGGGGTTTCGAGGCGGAAGGGATAGTCGCAAGGGAGAAAGGTGAGGAGGCTGAGGCTTTTGTTGTGCGGGCCCGGGTGGTCGCCCAAGAGCATGTGGAGAAGTGTAAACAGGAAGGTATTACCTGCAAAGAGATCAACCGCCTCCTTCGCGATCGTAGCCGACGTTAACCAAGCCACTCGACGGCGCAGGAGCTGACAACACCACAATAAGTGGCAACAGTAGGAGAGAAAAATGAGAAAGCTTAGATTTGCACTAGCAGTAATAGGAGTAATGATCGCCTCGCAGTCCCTTGGAGAACCGTGGTATCAGTATGAATGGCCCTGCAGCGGCTATGAATATGGC
>JAKEEX010000847.1 GCA_022616315.1 Myxococcaceae bacterium | reverse complement strand
CGTTGACGTTGACGGCGACGGCGACGGCGACGGCGACGTGAACGCGACCGACTTGCCAGGGCATCCGAGTGACCTCCCGGCTGCCCCTTGGGCGTTACCCATGTCTCCGGTTCAATTCGTCACCTGTGTATCCGGTCTGAACCCAAGGCCTCGTCGCCGTCGCCGTCGCCGTCGCCGACAACGTCCACGTCCACGTCCACGTCCACGTCAACGTCAACGTCAACGTCAACGACGTTCAGCCTTGGACTGCCGCAGGAGGCTCTACTCCACGCCCGCGGCGCGGCTCGGATTCCTCACGCCCATCAACTGGGCCGTGATGAAGTCGTCCAGAGTCCCGTCGAGCACCGCATCCACGTTGCCCGTCTCCACGCCGGTCCTCAGGTCCTTCACCATGCGGTACGGCGCGAGCACGTAGGAGCGGATCTGTGAGCCGAAGGAGATGTCCATCTTCTGCGCCTCGGCGGCGTTGCGCTCCGCCTCGCGCTTCTTCATCTCCATCTCGTACAGGCGCGCGCGGAGGATCTTGAACGCCATGTCCCGGTTGGACGACTGCGACCGCTCCGTCTGGCAGGTGATGATGATGCCCGTGGGAAGGTGGCGCAGCTGCGCCGTGGACGACGTCTTGTTCACCTTCTGCCCACCCGCACCACCACCGCGGATGAACTTCAGGTCGATGTCCTTCTCCGGGATGTCGATCTTGATGGTGTCGTCCACCTCCGGGTAGACGTCCACCGAGGCGAAGGCCGTCTGCCGGCGCGCGTTGGCGTCGAAGGGGCTGATGCGCACCAGCCGGTGCACCCCCACCTCCGCCTTGAGGTAGCCGTAGGCGAACTCGCCCTCGATGCGGAGCGAGACGTTCTTGAAACCTGCCTCCTCGCCCTCCACCGAGTCGTTGATCTCCACCGTCCAGCCGCGCTTCTCCGCGTAGCGCGTGTACATGCGCACCAGCATGGCGGCCCAGTCCATGGAGTCCGTGCCGCCGGCGCCCGCGTTGATGTCCATGAAGCAGCTGGAGCGGTCCTGCTCTCCCGAGAGCATCCGCGCGAGCTCCAGCTTCTTCACCTCCGCCTCGAGCGGCTCGAGCGTGGAGATGGCCTCCTGGAGGCTCGCCTCGTCGTTGGCCTCGTTCGCGAGGTCCGCGAGCACCTCCGCGTCATCCAGGCCGCGCAGGGTCCTGTCGAAGGACCCCACGGACTGCTCGAGCGTGGCCTTCTCCTTGAGGAGGTTCTGCGCCTTGACGTTGTCGTTCCAGAAGTCCGGCTGGGTCGAGTCCCGCTCGATCAGCGCGATGCGCGAGCGCTTGCGGTCGACGTCAAAGACTCCCCCGGAGCGCGAGGAGACGCTCTCTGAGGGTGGACACCTGCTCCTTCACATCGACTGCCATCGTGACACCTCGTGCAACGGGGAGGGATGAGCTTCAGCTAGAGGGAGGGGACCGCACCCGGTGCGGCCACGCGCTGCGGGAGCCGCACGAAGGCCGCCCCGAACCCCAGGGACACCGGCAGGAGGAGCGCGAGGATGTTCCAGTTGTTCTGGTCGAACATCGGCAACACCTTCAAGCCGAGCCCGAGCAGCGCGGTCGCGGACAGCACGAGCCAGAGCCGACGCAGCCGCTCCGGCGTGCGCCGGGCCCTGCCGAGGGCGAGGGACACACCCAGCGGGAGCGCCAGCAGCGTCAGCGGGTTTGCCAGGAAGAGGTTCTCGTTGCGGAACGTCACCGTGTGGTCGGTGAGCACCCACAGCAGGGTCACCACCGTCCCGAGGAGCCCCAGCACGAGCCCGGTCATCGCCGTCTGCAGGCCCAGGAGCACGCGCGCGAGCGCCTGTCCCGTCCGGGCGTGCCACACGGCCACCAGCGCCGCGCTCCCACCCCACGCGAGCCCGAGGAGGAGCAGCCACGGCGTGACGTCCGGCGGCTCGGCGGGCGTGGGTGCGCGGGACGTAGACGAATGGAAGACGTCCACCCGCTCGAGCAGCGGCACCGTCTGACCCTGGGCGTTGGTGTAGCGCTGCTCCTTCACGGCGCGCTCGAGCTCGTCCGGGAGGAACGCCTCGTCCCAGCGCGTGAGGGGCCGGTCGATGGTGTCATTCATGGCGAAGTCGAGCAGCACGCTCACCGCGGGCACCACCGAGGTGTAGCGGCGGGTGTGCTCGCGCAGCGTCATGCGCCCGGGGGTGCTCAGCGCCTTCTTCAGCTGGCCCCCCACCGCGAGGTCGATGGCGTCGCGCAGGCGGGTGGAGCAGTTGTCGCGGTAGTGGTCGTACAGGTAGTCGCGGTGTTCGGGCAGGACGTTCTGGGCCAGGTGCTGCGCCATCCGCCTCCGGCCCTCCGCGTCCAGGTTGAGACGCAGGAGCCGCACGTCCCGGTCCTCGCCCCGGTAGAAGCGGAGGTAGGGCAGCACCGGCGCGTCCGCCACCCAGAACTCCAGCCTCCCCAGGGCGAAGGTGGCGAACTTGTCGAAGTCGAACATCCCGTAGTTGTAGAGGCGCGCCTGGTGCTGCGTGCGGTCCTCCACCCCGAGCGCGGCGTGGCCCCACCACGACGGGATGTCGTTGCCCGGCCCGAAGGTGACGAGGAACGTGCCCAGGTCCTCCGCACGGCTCTCCCCGCTGGCCCACGGTGGCAGCGCGCCACCGGCCCGCGCGGGCAGAGCGGCCACGAGCGCGAGGAGGAGGGCGAGCGATGCCACCGCGCGGGCGAGCAGGCGTGAGCGGACGGGCTGTGCGGGCGCAGGCACGAACATGGGGGCCGGACGTTTAACACGGATGCCGTGCCCGCCATTGCCCGGAGAAGAGCGGCCGGCCCAGCAGCTCCCGCCAGGGGGTCGCGCGGGCGGTGGCCAGCCCCCAGGCGGCCAGGAGCCCCGCCAGCGCGAGCGCACGCTCCTCACGTGCGCGGACCATCCGCGGAAACACCGTGGCGAGCCAGGTTCCCTCGGACAGCGCCTGCAGGGCGAGCACGCTGCCGAGGGGACGCGGGTTCCTCAGCCCCAGCGCGGAGAGCAGCCCGATGCCCAGCCACACGCTTCCGAGCGTCGCGGTGACGAATGGCTCCCGCCGGGCCCTCCCGAAGAGCACGTGGCCCCCCGTCGTGGGTGCGAGGAGCAGCAGCAGTCCGGAGCCGCCGGCCACCACGGCGTTGGCCGCGAAAACTCCGCGCATCCACCGCGTCTGCCTCCGACTCTCGAGCGCCGCGATGGCCGAGGTGACGGCGGCGGAGCGCCAGGTCGCAGGGCCGGGGAGCACGCGCGCCACCTGCCCTTCCCGCTGCATGGGGGTATCCATCGAAGGTCCTTCCCTTGGGAGAGGGTGCTCTCCGCCTCCCAAGTTAGGTCTTCTTCAGACTGTCCCCCACCATGCCCCGCGCTCCGAGGAGCCGCTCCTCCATGGCGGCCATCTTCCGCGCCTGCGCGGGACCGAGCTCGTGGTCGTAGCCGAGCAGATGCAGGAGCCCATGGGCCAGGTAGCGGGCCAGCTCTTCCTCCACCGTCCGGCCCAGCTCCTTCGCCTGGCGCTTCGCGGTGTCGAGCGAGATGACCACGTCCCCCACCGGCTGGGGGCCGGGAGTGCCCGCGGGCAGAGGGTCCGCCGGGAAGCTGAGCACGTCCGTGGCCTTGTCCTTCTTGCGCCAGGTGCGGTTGAGACGGCGGATGGCCGGGTCTCCCACCAGGGAGAGCGATAGCTCGCACCCTTCGAGGTTCAGCGCGGCCATGAAGCGGCGGCCCAGCAGCGCGAGCCGCTTCGCGTGCACCGATGCCTGCGGGTGCGACTCGTCCACGAGGACGCGGTTTCGCTTGCGGACGGCCATGGTCAGACGCTTCGGGCCTTCTCGAGCTCGTCCAGCCTGCCGCCCGGGAGCGCCTGGACCTTCGGGGGCCCCACCTTCGCCCCCGGGACCGCGCCCGGAGGGTACTCGGGGCGCGCGTGGTGGATGCCCTCGAGCGTCCGGAGGAAGCTCTCCGCGATGAGGTTCAGGTCCTTGAGCGTGAGGTCACACTCGTCCAGCTGTCCCTCGCTGAAGATGGCGTGGATCATCTTCCGGACCTGGGCCTCGAGGCGCTCGGTGGTGGGCTCCGGGAGGGAGCGGCAGCTCGCCTCCACCGCGTCCGCGAGCATCACCAGCGCGGCCTCGCGGAACTGCGGCTTGGGCCCCGGGTAGCGGAAGACGGCCTCGTCCACCGGAGGGGCGCCCTCGCGGCCCTCCTGCTCCGCCAGGGCCTTGTGGAAGAAGTAGCCCACCAGCCGCGTGCCGTGGTGCTGCGGGATGGCGTCCGCCACGAGCTTCGGCAGCCCGTACCGGCGCGCCATCTCGAGCCCATCCGTCACGTGCCGCTTGATGATGACGGCGCTCATCGCGGGCGCGAGTGCGTCGTGCCGGTTCTCGCCCCGCTGGTTCTCCCCGAAGTACGCCGGGTTCCGGCCCTTTCCGATGTCGTGATAGTACGCGCACGTGCGCGCCAGGAGCGGGTTGGCTCCGATGGCCTCTGACGCGTTCTCCACCAGCGAGCCCACGATGATGCTGTGGTGGTAGGTGCCCGGCGCCTGGACGATGAGCTCCTTGAGCGCGGGGTGGTTCAGGTTCGCCAGCTCCAGGAGCCGGATGTCGGAGGCGTGGCCGAACAGCCACTCCGCCACCGGTGTGACGCCCAGCACCAGCAGCGGAACTCCCACGACGGTACCCAGGAGCGCCGCCCCCGAGGAGGCGAGCGTGTCCCCGAAGAGCCCCCTCCCCTCGGCGAGCTGCAGGCACACCACGAGCAGGGCGTTGACGACGCCCGTGAAGACGGCCGCGCGGAAGATGCCCGCCCGGTCGCGCGCACGGCCGATGCGCGCGACGCCCACCAGCGCTCCCAGGAGTGCGTAGAGACCGAACGCGAGGCTGTTGCCCAGCATCATCCCCGCGAGCGCCGCGAGCACCACGGCGAACGGAAGCGCCGCGCGGGCGCTCAGGACGAAGCGCACCAGCATGGCCCCGGCCGCCACCGGGAGGGCGAAGTGCAGCGCCTCGACGGGGAGCCCGGAGGAGCGCTCGCGCAGCGCGTCCGCGACCGACTCCCAGACCCGGATGAGCGCGAGCATGCCCAGGAGCAGGCCCCCGAGCAGCACCTCGTCCCGGTGGGTGAGCCGGAAGCGACGGAACGCCGCGCGGCAGAAGAGGAGGGTCCCGGCGATCAGCAGCGCCGTGAGTCCGGCGGTACCCACCTGGAGCTGGAAGACGTCCAGCTGCCGCGTCTGGGCGCGCATCTCCCGGGCGAGGACGAGGTGGGACTCGTTGATGAGCTCACCATCTCCGATGACGCGCTGCCCTTTGCGGATGGTGGTGACGGCGTCCTTCACCGAGCGCTCGGCCTGCTCCCGTCGCGCCTCCGTCTCGTCGGCGTTCACCGTGAGGCTCGGGCGCAGGAGCTGCTTGGCCACGCGGAGCACCGCGCGTCGCTGGAGCGCGGGGCGGTCCGGAAGGAGGTTGCCCGGCACCGACGCGAAGCGCTCCATCTCGGCGAGCGCCTCTTTCACGTCGAGCACCGCGGGCGCCACGGAGGCGGAGGGCTCCTCCGTGCGGTCCCGCACGTTCCGGATGCTGATGCCCGTGGGCGCCTCGCGCGCGAGCTCCTCGCGGGAGACGGCCACCGGGGTCTCGTAGCCGCGGTCGAGCAGCAGCTCCACCGCCTCTTCGAGCTCGGGACTGAAGCGTCCGGCGAGCAGCGCCTCGAAGTCCTCGTCCTGGAGCCGGGCGTCCGTGCTGCCCAGGAGCTCCTGCTCGAACGCGGAGCGCTCCGCCCGGAGCGCCTCATCCACGCTCGCCGCAGTGGGGGGCGCGTGCACGCCTGCGCGGCCCTTGCGCCGTGGGGCGGCGGCCTCCCCGTCGGGTCCTCCCTGCGCCTGGGCCGCGATGGCTTGCATGCGCTCGAAGGCCTGTCGCAGGCCCCTGCGCACCTGGACATGGACGGCGGGGTTCAGGTCATAGACGGGACGCACGGCCGCGCGCGCCTCGGCGCGCCGCCGGTCCGTCTCCGCGCGGTCGAGGATCTCGTAGTCGCGCCCCGCCTTGAAGCCCGCGGGAGAGCTCGCCTGGAAGGGCGTTCGAAGGTCCGCCTCCGTCAGCAGGGGAATCTGCTGGCCGTGCAGGCCGGGCGCGACGAGCAGCGCCGCACCGATGGAGACCGCCGCGAGGATCGCGAGGGACGTCAGGAGCGTCGTCCACCGGGGGGGGAGCTCCCAGCGGGCGAGGGCCGACGCGACGCTCGGCCTCGCGGGAGTCTGTGGGGGGCCCGGTTCAGACATGGTCCGGACACCCTAGAGAAGGAGGCATCACCTCTTCAACTTCAACCCACCGGCACGGCGTCAAGTGCCCGCGGCGCTCGTGAGGAGCGCCGGTGCCGCCGCCGGCGGCTCCGCTTGCGGCGCGGGCTCCCCGCTCACGGCGAGCTGGAGCGCCTGCGCAGCCTCGCGCGCCTCACGCGCGGCCGTGTCCGAGCGGTCGTAGGCACGGATGACCTCCTGCACGAGCGGATGGCGAACCACGTCCACCTCGGTGAACTCGGAGACGGCGATGCCCTCGATGTTTCCGAGGATGGCGCGCGCGTGGTGCAGGCCCGACGTCTTCCCCACCGGCAGGTCCACCTGGGTGACGTCCCCGGTGACGACCGCCTTGCTGCTGTAGCCCAGGCGGGTGAGGAACATCTTCATCTGCTCCACGGTGGTGTTCTGCGCCTCGTCCAGGATGACGAAGGCGTCGTTGAGCGTGCGGCCGCGCATGAAGGCCAGCGGCGCCACCTCCACCACGCCCTGCTCCACCAGCTGGGCGGCGCGGTCGCTCGCCATCATGTCGTGGAGTGCGTCGTACAGCGGGCGGAGATAGGGGTTCACCTTCTCGGCGAGGTCCCCGGGGAGGAAGCCGAGCTTCTCGCCCGCCTCCACCGCGGGGCGCGCCAGGATGATGCGCTTGACCTTGCGCTCCTGGAGGTAGGCCACCGCCATGGCCATGGCGAGGTAGGTCTTGCCCGTCCCCGCGGGGCCGATCCCGAAGACGATGTCGTAGGCCCGGATGGCGTCCACGTAGCGCTTCTGCGCGATGCTCTTGGGCACCACCTGGCCCTTGCCGGAGCGCGTGGTGAGGATGCTGCCCAGGCTGAGCTCCTTGAGGGCGTCGCTGCCACCCCCGCGGCCCAGGACCTTGATGGCCTGCTCGACATCCTCCCGGTACACGGGGCGCCCGCCCCTGAGGACGCTCTCCAGGTGCTCGACCAGCCGAGCGGCGAACGCGACCACGTCCGGGGAGCCCGTCAGGTGGAGCTCGGTGCCCCGCTGACCGACCCTCATGCCGAGCCGCCGCTCCATCAGCCGGAGGTTCTCGTTCTGGTTTCCACACAGCGCCTGCGCAATCTCGTTGTCTCGCAGGTCCACCTTGGCGGAGGTGAAGGCGGGGGCCTCGGCAGTCGTGGTCGTGGGTCGCAACCTGGGTCGTCCCTCCATGGGTGATGCGGTCAACACCATCTGCCAACACGACGGGCAGCGTAAATCGTCCTGACGCTCCATGGGTTTAACACCCGGGCTCCTCAGCGCAATGGCGCGAGCAGGACGTACTCCCCGACGGAGGCGCGCCGGTAGTGGAACGGCTCCACCCAGGGGAAGCGGAGGTCCCTCTCGTCCAGCAACCCCTCGCGGACGAGCGCCGTGAGGCCCTCCGGAAATTCCCCACGCTCCAGCCGGTAGACGTCCAGCGCGGCGCGGATGCGGGCCTCCTGCGCGCGGGAGAGGTGGCGCTGGAGAGCGGCGTCCTGGAAGGTGGTGGCCTGCCCACGCGAGAGGACCGGCGCGCTCGCCGGGGAGTTGACCGCGACCATCCCGAGACCGACGAGCACCGCCACCGCGAGCGTCACCCGCGCCGCTGCCGCCGCCATGCGCCCGAGCGCCGCCGCCCGCCGCTCCACCGCCGCGCGGCCCGCGGGTGCCACGGCCTCGAGGTAGCCGAGGCTGACGAGGTTGTAGAGCGCCTTGCAGGTGTCGAACTCGCCCAGGAGGCAAGTGTCCACCAGCGTGCGCACGGTCCGCCCGGGCTCCACGCGTGCGTAGACGGTGCGCTCCGCGGGCCCCAGCGACTTGAGCTCTCCGCTCTGCGTGAGCGCCCCCTCCCCTTCACCGAAGGCCGCGTCCAGCGTCACCTCCCCGGGGCCGGGCGACCCTTCCGGGGGCAGGTCCTTGCGCTTGACGAACGTGAGCGCGTTGGAGGGGATGCGCGTGCGGATGAGGGGCCACTCGTCCACGCGCCGGAAGCCCTCCATCAGCACGCTCTCGGGGCGCAGGGGGGCGGCGGCCTGCACGTCCGCGTCCACCTCGCCCGCCTCGAAGGCGTAGCGGCCCGACTTCCAGGTGAAGAGGCCTAAGACCGTCTCGGAGACCTGGAGCTGCACCATCTGCCGGAAGCGCTCGGCGCTCAGGGCGTCCATGTCCACGAGCACGTCACCGAGGCGCTGGAGGGTCCGCTCCTGCACCTCCAGGGCGGCCTGCAGCTGGGCCTCGGTGATGAGCTCGGCGCGCACCAGCATGGCACCGATGAGGTCCTTGCGCCTGCGCGTGGTGCTCTCCGCACGGACGATGACCCCCTCCCTGAAGGCGAGG
>JAKEEX010000846.1 GCA_022616315.1 Myxococcaceae bacterium | reverse complement strand
GACTTCCTGCGCGGGACCGTCTACGTCTCGGACCAGGTCCACCACTCGGTGCAGAAGGCCGCGCTGATCGCCGGCTTCCCCGCCGGCAACGTGCGCACGGTGCCCACCGACGAGGCCTTCCGCATCCGGATCGACCGCGCGGCGGAGGCCATCCGACGCGACCGCGAGGCCGGCTTCCTCCCCTTCCTGCTGGTGGGCAGCGCGGGCACCACCAACACCGGCGCGGTGGACGACCTGGCCGCGTTGGCCGAGCTGGCCCGCGCCGAGGGCCTGTGGTTCCACGTGGACGCCGCCTACGGCGGCTTCTTCGTCCTCACCGAGCGGGGCCGCGCTTCCCTGCGCGGGATCGAGGCGTCCGATTCCGCCACCCTCGATCCCCACAAGACGCTCTTCCTCCCCTACGGCACCGGTTCCCTCGTCGTGCGCGACGGTGACGCCCTGCGCCGCGCCCACAGCGTCCCCGCCGACTACCTGCCCGAGCGGCAGAGCGACCCCGCGCGCGTGGACTTCTGCGAGCTGTCCCCCGAGCTGAGCCGCGAGTTCCGCGGGCTCCGCGTCTGGCTGCCCGTGCGCATGCACGGCATCGCCGCCTTCCGCCGGCAGCTCGACGAGAAGCTCGACCTGGCCGCGCACGCGGCCGAGGTCCTGCGCGGCATGGACCACGTCGAGATCGTCGCCGAGCCGCAACTGAGCACGCTGGCCTTCCGCCTCCACCGGCGGGGCCGCCCGGAGGCCGACCTGGACGAGCTGAACCAGCGCCTGCTGGGGCGGATCAACGCCCGGCGGCGGATCTTCCTCAGCGGCACCCGGCTCCGTGGGCGGTTCGCGATCCGCATCTGCGTGGTCTCCTTCCGCACCCACCGCGAGCGTGTCGACGAGGGCCTGGCCGACATCCGGACCTCGATGACGGAACTGATGTCGTGAACGGAATCAACGCAGAGGACGCAGAGATCGCAGCGAACAACAAAAACGGACGCGGAGCAGATTCGTTGACAACTGCGCTCCCTCCCCCCTCGGGGGGAGGACAGGAGAGGGGGCTTGGTGAACGAAGCGGGAGCGCGCCCGCAGGACAGGTAACGGGGTCCGGAGCCAGACGTGCCACAGCGTTCCCTCCCACTGGGGGGAGGATAGGTGGGGGGCTTGATGAAGGAGCGAGGAGGCCCCCCGCAGGGGGGCTCCGAGCGGAAATGGCCTCCGTGAGGTTCTGCCTGGCAACAACCTCGCCGCCTCCCTTCGTCCTGTTCGGGCGCGATCACCTCGCGGCCCTGGCCCTGACGGCCGCCGGCGCCGTCTCGCTGACCCTCCTGGTGCGCCGCCAACCGGGCGCCCGCTGGCCGGTGCGCGTCGCCCTCGCCGCCCT
>JAKEEX010000845.1 GCA_022616315.1 Myxococcaceae bacterium | reverse complement strand
GCCGAGCCGCGCCAGGTAGATGTCCGGCTGTCCGGAGGCGTAGGAGGTGTAGGCCACCGCACCCGAGCCCGGCGCCAGCGCGGGCAGCAGGTTGAGGCCGGAGCGGACCACGGACTGCGCGTTGCTGCCGTCCCAGTCCGCGACCCACACCTCGCGCGCGTCCCCGGCCTTGCGCACGTAGGCGATGCGGCTGCTCGCGAAAGGCCCCGGCTCGCGGGTGTAGTGCTTGTAGAGCGCGTCGGCGAGCTTGTGCGCGAGCCGGCGCGGCTGGTCCGCGGGCGACTCCTCGCTGAGCTTCAGCTCCTCCTTCGCGGCGCCCACGTTGAAGAGGCGCAGCTCCGCGCGGAGCGTCTCTCCCTGGCGGCTCAGCTGCGTCTTCACGAGCGCCTCGGCGCCCACGTCCGCCCAGCGGTTGAACTGGATGCTCGCGGCGGTGAGCCCCTCCTTGGTGTCCGCGAGGAAGCCCTTGCGCTCGAGCACCTGGAAGATGCCGAGCACATTGAGGTCCAGCATCAGCGCCGCGTCGAAGTCCTCCGTGGAGGCGCGCGCGCTGGCGTCCGCCACCATGGGCGCGGGGGCCGCGAGGGGGACGGGGCGGAACTTCGCGCCGGAGATGTTGATGATGGGGGACTGCGCCAGCGCGAGTGCGGGGAGCAGGAACCCGAGGAGGGCGAAAGGACGATTCACGGTCAGAGCTCCGAGGCCTTGAAGTTGAAAGACACGCCGCTGGCTGCCAGCTGTTCTCGCAGGTGGTCGGGCGGGGGCGAGAATGGCGCCGCCCGCTTCACCGCTGCCATGACGGCCGAGTTGTACTGCTCGTTGTCGGACTCCTTCGTCAGCGACACATTCAACAGCTCGCCGCGACGTCCGATGCGAATGGTGACGAGCGCACCGAGGCGCTCCCGCTCGTCCTCGGGGATGGTGTTGCTCAGCGTGTAGAAGCGCTGCACCTGCGCCTTGAGCATGCCGAAGTAGCGCTCCCCCTCCGCACGCGCGGCGTCCCCCATGGGGTCGCCGTCCTCCGCGCCCTCGGGCTCCTCGTCCGAGGGTGCCTTCTTCGCCAGCTTGTCGAAGGCGCTGAAGAGCTTCTTGCGGCGGTCCTCACCGGTCTTCTCGCCCGGCTGGGACTTCTGCGGTGGCGTGGGCTGGAGGTCCGGCACGGGCACCGCCACCGTCTTCGGTGGCGGAGGAGGTGCCTCGGGGGAGGGAGGCTCGGGGGCCTTCACCTCCTTCGGCGGGGGCGGGAGCTCCTCCTTGCGCGGAAGGAGCTTCTCGTCGCGCTTCTTGCCGAGGCGCACGAGCGAGGCCGTGATGGGCTTCTGGTTCAGGTCCACGCGCGGGGGCCGGTCGATCGCGGCGAGGAGCACGCCCACTCCCACCACCACGACGTGCGCGGCGACGGAGAAGCCGATGAAGCGCTTGAGCGGCGAGCGCCGCGGAGCGAGCAGGCTGTATCGTTCGGCCGTGGGCATGCGCGCGTCGAAGCCGGTCTAGCGGCGCGCCTCCTTCTTCCCACGTGGGCCACGCGGCGCGGCCGAGGGGTCGGTGATCATCCCCACGTTGGTGATGCCCGCGCGCTGCGCGGAGGCCATGACCTCGACCACGACGCCGTAGGGGATCTCCCGGTCCGCGAAGAGGTAGACCTCCTTGTCGGCCTGGGCCTTCGCGTTGCCCTTGAGCTTCTCCTCGAGCTGCTCGAGCGGCACCACGGCGTCCCCGATGTACACCTGCCTCGCGCTGTTCACGGAGAGCACGAGCTTCTTCTCGCTGGACTCCACCGCGGCGGCCCTCGCCTCCGGCAGGTTCACCTTGACGCCCTGCTGGATGAGCGGCGCGGTCACCATGAAGATGATCAGGAGCACCAGCATCACGTCCACCATGGGCGTGACGTTGATCTCGTTCATCGTCGTGCGGCCCGGAGGGCCGCGTCCCGAGGACATACCCATGTCCGGCGCTCCCCTTGTCCCGGCTACTTGAAGAAGTGCCGCTTGATGATGTTGAGGAAGTCCGCGGAGAAGTTGGACATCTCCGTGTCGAACACGCGGATGCGGCTGACGAAGCTGTTGTACGCGACCACCGCCGGGATTGCGGCGAAGAGGCCTGCCGCGGTGGCGAAGAGCGCGTTGCCCACGGGCGCGGCCACCGTGGCCAGCGTGGCGTTGCCCTGCTCGGCGATGGAGTTGAAGGCGTTGAGGATGCCCACCACCGTGCCGAAGAGGCCCACGAACGGGGCGGCCGCGCCCACCGTGCCCAGGAAGGACACGCGCGCCTCGAGCTCGGTGATCTGCGTGGTGGACGCGCGGATGAGGGCGCGCTCCACGTTCTCGATGCCGCCGAGCCGCTCGGCCATGGCGCCCTCGTTGCCGTCCTTCACCTGCGCGAGCTTGCTCAGCTCCTCGTAGCCGGCGCAGAAGACCTTGGAGATCGGGCTCGACTCCAGCTTGCGGGCCGTCTGGTAGATGGCATCCAGACGCGAGGCCTTCCAGAAGGTGTCGAGGAAGCTGAGGCTCTGCGCGCGCGCCACCGACAGCTGCCGCGACTTCATGGCGATGATGGCCCACGACATCACCGAGACCGCCACCAGGAGCAGGAAGACCACGAGCTCCAGCACCGAGGCGTTGCGGAGGATGTCGACGTAGTTCAGCGAGGCGAGCAGTGGCGGCGTCGGCAACACGGACATGGGGTCCTTCGGTACCACCCGCAGGTGGGTGGGTCAAACATCCATGGGCTCATGGAGGGGCAGTGAATTTTTCCTGCAACCGCCCGTCCGGCTCCTCTGTTCGACACGGACGCCGTATTCCCACAGAAGGCAGGTCCCCATGAACCTCCGACCGCTGGTGACATTCCTCACCCTCTGCTCCCTCGCGACGGGCTGCGTGTACGTCGACAACGACCCGGGTCCGGGCCCCGGTCCAGGCGGCAGCCTGCCGGGCGACGTGGCGTTCACCTGGACGCTCGACGGCATGACCTGCAGCCAGGCGCTCGACGTCGCCTCGGTCCGCATCAGCATCCCCGGTGAGTCCATCGCGAACGGCGGCGTCTTCGGGTGCTCGTCGAACGGCGTGATGGGCATCGTCCTGCACGACTTCCGGCCAGGGAGCTACTCCTTCACCATCGAGGCGTGGGACCGGTACGGCGAAACGCTGTACGCGCGGAACGGGACCTTCCATGTGAACGGTGACGTGTCGGTGCACGTGGAGCTGCAGTCCGTGCGCCCGACCGTGGACCTCACGTGGGGTCTGCCAGCGAACGCAGATTTTCCGCACCCCACCTGCGCGCAGGCCGGCGTCCAGTACGTTTCCGTGCAGATCAACGGAGTCGCCCAGCGCGCCTACATCAACGGTGAGCCTGTTCAGATCCTGGTGGATGGCCAGTGGCGGGACGTCGTTCCGTGCGAGTGGGGCCAGACGGGTCCGGGCTTCCGCGTGGCACTGCCGAGCTCCGGTCAGCACGAGATTTATCTGGCGGCGGTGAGCGAGGATGGGTTCAGGTACTACGACTACTTCGGCTACGTGAATGGCTTCACGGACCAGACCGTGTCCGCGGACTACTCGCTCCTGTGGGCCGTGGGCGGGCGGACCGTCCAGTGGCAGCTCTACAATGGCGTGCAGGCCGTCACCTGTGGCCAGGCGGGCGTCAGCCAGGTCTGGGTCTACTTCTGGAACACGCAGACAGGGGCCTACGAGTACGAGCCCGGCTACGGTCAGCCGTGGGACTGCTCGCGGGATGACGCCTTCGTCTACCTGCCCCCCGGCCACTACCAGGTGGACGTCTTCGACAGGCCCCGCGACGTGCCGCTCGGCTCGGGGAGCTACTCGTCCAGCTACCAGAACCCCGAGGACATCACCGTGGCCGCGGGCGTCTTCCCGGCTTTGCCCCTGGAGGTCCCGGTCTACAGGAACCCGTGAGTCACCGCTCGAGCGCGCGGGCCAGCGTGCGGCGCTGGTCCGGCTCGAGCGTCTCGTGCACCTTCGCGAGTGACCCCAGCAGGGTGCGGCGCAGCTCCTCGAGCGCCGCATCCTGCCGCACGAAGCGGTCCCGAAGCGGCTGCGAGTCGAGGTGCTCCCCCTGCACGGCGCGCGCGGCATCCTCGCGCCAGCCACGCATCTCCCGGGTGAGCGCTTCCCAGGCCCCGGTGACCTCGTCCGTTGCCGCGAGGAGCACCCGCTCCTGCGCCGGGGTGGCGTCCATGTGCTGGAAGAGCCACCGCATCCGGTGGCGTCTCCACCCCGCGTGCCCATGTACCCTGTGGCCCCAGCCCCTCCCGTGGCAGCGCCGCCAGTGCATCCAGCGCACCGCGAGAAAGGCCCCGAGTCCTCCTGCGACGAGTCCCAGCACCATCATCGTTCCTCCTGACACGGGGCCGCGGCGTGCGGCCCCCGAGCCCCGGAGAAGTAGAGTCCCGGGGCACGAGGGGCTGCGAAGTCGCGGTGAAGAACGATGAAGGGGGCCTCGTGCGTCCTTCGCCGCTCACTTCACCTGCGCGAGCTCCGGCTTCCGCGCGGCGAGCAGCTGCGTCAGCGTGTCCCGCCGCGTCTCGGAGGGGATGAGGGTGAGCTGGGCGTGGGACTCGGTGAGGCGCTGGAGCTCGAGCGCCTCGAAGAGGGCCTCGGACACCTCGGGGTCGCGCGCGATCTCGTGCAGGGCGGTGCCGACGATCTGCGGCCGGAGCGCCGCCGCGCGCGCGAACTCCACGGCCGCCTGCCGCTCCGCCGTGCTCTTGATGATG